>JAHCKV010000034.1 GCA_026125595.1 Burkholderiales bacterium
CGGCGTTGCGATCCGGCGGCTGGCTGCTGATCGTCGATGAAACCTATCCGGAGACGCTCGACGAGATGCGCCGACCGGAGTTCAAGTTTCCGCTGATGACCGGATTCGAAGAACTGGAATGGGGCAACGTGATTCCGACGCGGGCCGAACAGGAACGGCTGCTGCGCGATGCAGGCTTCACCGGTCCGATCGAGCGATCGCTGATCGGCGAGGGATTCACGGTGCTGGCTGCACGCAAACCTTGATCGTCCGGTGCGAATGGCGACGACATGGCGGCGCCGGCCGGGATTGCTGCGCCGCACGATTGACAGGCCTTCCTCGCGAAACGCCTAATCCGGTCGTTGCTGCGCGGCAATGCGGTATGAATAAAAACAAGAAACGTAAGAAAGCCAGAAGAAGAGACGCTGAGGCAGTCCAATAAATCGCAACATCAGGGAGAGTGTCATGATCAAGGGAACCATTGCGTCGGCGGTCGGTGCGGTCGTGTTCGCTGCCACCAGCTTCGGCGTCCATGCAGAAGACATCAAGCTGTACGCGTTCAGCTCCGGCGCGTTGACGCTGGGCAAGGGCATCCTGCAGAACCTCGCACCGCTCGATCCGCCGATCCAGGTGCCGGTCGGCTTCTACGTGATCAAGCATCCGAAGGGCAACGTGCTCTTCGATACCGGCAACAACGACAAGATCATTACCGACCCCAGCTACTGGGGCGGCGCCTTCGACGCGCTGAAGCCGGTCAACACGCCCGACGTCGCCATCGATGTGCAGCTGAAGAAGATCGGCCTCACGCCCGACGACATCAAGTACGTCGTGCCGAGCCATCTGCACCTGGATCACGGCGGCAATGTCGGCAAGTTCCCCAAGTCGACCATCGTCGTGCAGAAGTCCGAGATCCAGAACGCGTTCTGGCCGGAGCAGGGTACCGGTGGTCCGTACATCGTCGGCGACGTGATGCCGCTGCGCGCACCCGGCAGCAACTATCCGAACGCGCAGGACATGATCCAGCTGAAGGGCGACAAGGACCTGTTCGGTGACGGCACCATCATCATCAAGCGCTGGGTGGCCCACACCCCGGGCAGCCAGATGGCGACGGTGAAGTTGAAGAACACCGGACTGATCGTTCTCACCGGCGACAACGTGTACTTCCGCGAGAACGTCGAGAAGAGCCTGCCGCCGAACCTCGTGCTGGCCTACTCCCCGACGGGCTTCTTCACGGCCTACGAATGGATCCGCCAACTGATGGCGACCCAGAAGGCCGATTACTTCACGGCCCACGATCCGGACGCGTTCAAGGCCATGAAGAAGGCGCCCGAGTACTACGACTGATCGATCGCGCTTCGCCGCATCGCAGGCTGAAGTCCCGAAGAGCCGGGGCACCGCGCCCCGGCTCTTTCTTTTGTCCGTCCGCTTTCCGGAGTGCCCGTGAGCGTTGTCGTTCGCGCCGAGAATCTCTCGCGCTGGTACGGTCGTCGACTCGCCGTCGATCGGGTTTCGTTCGAAGTCGCGCAGGGTGAGGTCGTCGGGCTTCTCGGTCCGAATGGTTCGGGCAAGAGCACGATCCTGCGCATCCTGACCGGCTACCTGAAGCCGTCCGGCGGCGCTGCCTCGATCGCCGGTCACGACGTCGTCGACGACAGCCTCGAGGCCCGTCGCCACGTGGGCTACGTCCCGGAGGACGTGCCGTTGTATCCGCACATGCGGGTGCAGGAGTTCCTGCGCTTCATGGGCCGGCTGCGCGGCGTGGCCGAACCGGCATTGCCCGATGCCGTCGAAGACGCCGTCGGCCGGCTGCGGCTGGACAAGGTCCGCGATCTGCCGATCGCGAAGCTGTCACGGGGCTATCGGCAGCGCGTCGCGATCGCGCAGGCGTTGCTGAACGCACCGCGGTTGCTGGTGTTCGACGAACCCACCAACGGGCTGGATCCGCGCCAGATCATCGAGCTGCGCGGCCTGATCCGCAGTCTGTCGGCCCAGCACGCCATCGTCATCACGTCGCACATCCTGGCCGAGATCGAGCGGACTGCCCATCGCGCGTTGATCCTGCTGGACGGCCGCCTGCTCGGCACCCACGTCATGGGCAGTGGCGAGGCGCTGGAGGACGTGTTCCTGCGGCTGACCGAGACGCTTCCCGACGGTGTGCCGGCATGAGAGTCTTCCTTGCGCTGCTGACGAAGGAGACGCTGGCGCTGTTCCTTTCGCCGATCGCCTATGCGGTCATCGCGGTGTTCGTGCTGCTGATGGGCTACACGTTCACGATGAACCTGTTCCTGGCGAAAACCGCCAGCCTCGTCCACATCTTTTTCCAGGCTGCGGCGCTGATGCTGCTGATCGTGCCCATCATCACGATGCGGCAGTTCGCGGAAGAGCGTAAAGGCGGCACGCTGGAACTGCTGTTGACCGCGCCGGTGCGCGAAAGCGCCATCGTGCTGGCCAAGTTCTGTGCGGCATTCTCCGTGACGCTCGTGATGATCGGGCTGACGGCCGTCTACGCCGTCATTCTCGGTATCCACGGCGCGCCCGATTGGGGCCCTGTCTACGCCGGGTACATCGGCCTCGTGATGATCGCCGCGGCGCTGGTGTCGCTCGGTGTGATGATTTCGGCGCTCACCTCCAACCAGATCGTCGCCGCCATCGTGACGCTCGGGTTGTTCTCGCTGATGTGGATGATCGACACGCTGGCGTCATTGCTGCCGACCGGTGTCGAGAACGTGCTGGTGAGCCTGTCGCTGCTGGCGCATTTCACGCCCTTCGCGACCGGTGCGTTGTACACCTCCGATTTCGGGTTCTTCGTCGTGATGACCCTGCTAGGGCTGTTTCTCGCGACCCGCGCACTGGCGCGCCGATAGGTATGGAACACGGAACGGATTTCGAGAGCATCGCGTGGTTCGTGGGTTGGCTCGTCGCCGTCGGCGTGCTGTTCGCCGTCGGTCTCGCGTTGCCGCTGCAGACGCGGCTGACCCGTCGCGTCGCCGGTCTCTACGGCTGGGGTGTCGTGCTGTGCGGTGTCGTCGTCGCGGTGCTGGCGTCGATCGGTTTGCTGTTGCACGACACCCATTTCGATCTGACGCGCGAGAAAGTGTTCACGCCGGCCCGCGAGGCCATGCTCGTCGTCGACGGGCTGCAACGCCCTGTGAAGCTCACGTACTTCTATCGTGCCCAGGACGCGAACGGCCGCCGGATGCGCGACATCGTCACCGTGATGGCACGCCGCAATCCGTTGCTGGACGCGCGCGCCGTGGATCCCGACAAGGAACCGTCGCTGACCGAGACCGCCGGCGTGAAGATCTACAACGCGGCCGTGATCGAAGCCGAAGGGCGGCGCGTGATGGTCAACACGGTCGACGAGAGCGAACTCGCGATCGGCATCCAGCGCGTGCTGCGCGAGCGCGTGATCATGATCTGTTTCCTCGAAGGTCACGGCGAACTGCCGATGGAGAACTTCGAGTTTCACACGCACATGGAAGGCATCGCCGATCACAGCCACGGCGATGCATCGTCCAAGGTCGTCGAGATGCGGGGCCACGGCGTGGGGCGGCTGCGCCGCGCGCTCGAAGCGCAGGGGTACGACACGCGCAAGATCGTGCTGGCGACCGCGCCGGCGGTGCCGAAGGATTGCGCCGCCGTCATCGACGCGAGCCCGCGCAACACGTTCCTGCCCGCCGAGAGCGACGCGCTGGCCGCCTATCTCGCGCAGGGCGGATCGCTGCTGGCGGCCATCGACCTCGGCTTCGCGCCCGAGCCACGGCAGGCGGCCCTGTTCGCGTCGCTGGGTGTGCGGCTGCCGCAGTTGGTGGTCGTCGATCCGCTCAGCCACTACTCGACCGATCCGGAGATGGTCGCGGTGATGGGCTACGACCCCCATCCGATCACGAAGCCGCTGTCGATGACGTTCTATCCCGGCGTGCGGCCGCTGGACTTGGTGGTGCCGTCGCCGCCCGGTCTCACCGTCACGCCGATTCTGCTCAGCACCCGCGACAGCTACACGCGAAGCGTGACACCGATCGAGACACGGCTCGTGGCGCCTGCCGTGCCGGCCTCGGCCGGTCCGCCGACACCGCAGCCCCATGTCCTGGGCGTGGCGGTCGAGGGGCGGATGTCCGGTGCGGCGCCGGCAACGGAGCCCATGCGCGCGGTGATCATCGGCGACGGCGATGTGCTGTCCAATTCGTTCCTGCCCTACATGTCGAACGCCGATCTGGCGTTGTCGGCGGTCCGTTGGCTGGTCCGGGAAGAGAAATCGACCGCCGTCGCATCGCGGATTCCGGTGCCGCCGCTGGTGCTGCTGACGCCGCTGCAGATGCGGGTGATCTTCGTCGTCGTCGAGTTGTTGCTGCCGCTTGCCGTCATCGGTGTCGGCGTGGTCATCTGGTGGAGACGCCGATGAAACGTCGCACCGTGTGGCGTTCGGTGGCCGCGGCGGCGGCGCTCGGCTTCCTGATCGTCATGGTGGTTTCGGGCGCGTTGCCGAAGCAGCGCGCGCTGGTGAAGTTCGAAGCCAAGGGCGTGATGCAGCTTGCACCGGAGCGCATCGGCCGTGCCGAGATCATTGCCGAGGGCCATCGCAGCGTCTTCATCCGACAGGGCGAGAAAGCCTGGAGTCTCGAAGGCGGCGGTCCGTTGCCGGATGCGCTGGCCGCCCGGCTGTCGATGGCCGTGCAGTTCATGAACACGTCCGGTCCGGTCCGCGTGATGAAGCCCGACGAATATGCCGGCGGCGATCCGGCGGCCTACGGGTTCGACCGGTTGACCCTGGCGGTCGCGCTCTACGAAGGGGATCACCGCGTGCTGGCGGCCCAGTTCGGCAGCCTCAATCCCGAAGGCTATCTGCAGTACATGCGGGTCGAGGGCAGTGCCGATCTCTATCTGATGTCGCGCTTCGTCGGCGCCGAATGGGGGGCCGTGGCGCGACGCGAAGCGGCACCGACCGAGGCCCCACAGGACGAATCGGAGCGCTGAATCCCATGGGCGCCCGTTGCCGGACGATGCTTGGGGCGATCGTGCTGTTGCTGCCGACGCTGGGTTGGGGGCACACCGGCGGTACAACGGGCTTCGCGGTCATCACGGTCAGCGGCACGACGATCCGCTACGGACTGACGCTGGCGGTCGGCACGTTGCCGGCCGAACTGGTCGATCGTATGCACATTGGTCAGCCCGGCATGGCGCCCGACTACGCTCCGCTGCTGAAAGGAGTATCCGAGCGGATCGCGCTCGCCACCGGCGCGGGACGATGCGAGGCGGTGCCGCGCTCGATCGCGGCCGCGAACGACAACGCCGCGAGCCTCGAGATCATCGTCGACTACGCGTGCCCCGGACCGATGGATCGACTCGACATCCGCGACGATCTGTCCGAGCTGCTCGGCATCGATTACCACACGCTGGCGAAGATCGTCGGCGATGGGGCGAGGGGGCAACCCCTCGCGTTCGCGCCTGAACTGCGGACCGCAACGGTGCCGTTGTCGGCGGACGAGGCCGTCGCGCGGACGCCGGCGGGCTTTTTCCCGCTCGGCATCGAGCACATCCTGATCGGGTTCGATCACCTGCTGTTCCTGCTGGTGCTGGTGCTCCGCGGTGGCAATCTGCTGTCGCTGCTGAAGATCGTGACCGCCTTCACCGTGGCCCACAGCATCACGCTGGCGCTGGCGGCGCTGGACGTCGTGCAGCTTCCATCCGTCATGGTGGAAGCGGTCATCGCGCTATCGATCGCCTGGGTCGCGGCGGAGAACCTGTTCTTCCGGCGGGCACCGTCGCGGCGCTGGATCGTCAGCTTCGCGTTCGGCCTGGCGCACGGGTTCGGGTTCTCCGGCGTGCTGCGCGAATTGGGCCTGCCCACCGAAGGATTGGTGTGGGCGCTGATCGCGTTCAACCTCGGCGTCGAGACCGGCCAGGCCTTGGCCATCGCCGCCGTGGCGCCGCTGCTCCTGCTGCTGCGCCGATCGCGGCACCAGACCCGCGTGGTCCAGGCCATCTCCGCGGTGGTGCTGGCAATCGGGCTCTGGCTCGCCATGGAGCGCATCTTCTTCGCGTGACGCGTGACGCGCGGCGCGCGGCGCCGAGGCGACGCTGCACCGATCGAAGAAGCGCATCGTCGGTGCAGATCGTGAACAGAACCGGTGTGAACGCGTCGACACGCGTGACGCACGCCGATGGATCCGGGCGCTCCAGCACGGTGCGTTTTGGAACCACGCGGTCCAGCCCCATTTTTCGTACTAGTTTCTCGTATTCAACGACATAACGCGTATTCGTGGCGCTCGAATGCCGTGGCATATTGTTTGCACACTTACGAATATTGTTCGACGGTGTGCTCGCAATGCGACGGGGAGAACTGCGTGGCCGGTCTCGGTCTTGAGGGGGTCTGGAAGCGGTACGGCGGTACCGTGGCCGCCGTGAAGGATCTGACGTTGGCATGTCCCGAAGGGGAAATGCTCGCGGTGCTCGGTCCTTCCGGTTGCGGCAAATCGTCCACGCTGAAGATGATCGCGGGTATCGAGACCGTCAGCGAAGGTGCGATTCGTTTCGATGCGACGATCGTCAACGATCTCGATTCGGCGCAACGCAACGTTGCGATGGTGTTCGAAGACTACGCGCTGTACTCCCATCTGTCGGTGTTCGAGAACGTCGCGTTTCCGCTGCGCGTGCGCGGCATGGGCGCTACGGCAGTGCGCGAGCGCGTGGATGCCGTGATCGAGATGCTGCAGCTCGACGTGCTGCGCGACGCCAGCGTGCGCAATCTCAGCGGCGGGGCGCAGCAGCGGGTGTCGATCGGCCGCGCGCTGGTCCGCGAACCGGCGCTGGTGCTGTTCGATGAACCGTTGAGTCATCTCGATGCGGACCAGAAGGCGCAACTGCGCACCGAGATCCGCCGGCTGCAGCAGACCGCAGGACTCACGTCGATCCTGGTCACGCACGATCAGACCGAGGCGCTGTCGATGGCCGACCGCATCGCGGTGATGAATCACGGTGTGCTGCAGCAGGTCGATGCACCCGAGAAGATCTACGACGAGCCGGCGAACATCTTCGTCGCCGGATTCATCGGCGAACCGGCGATGAATCTGCTGCCCTGTACGCTGGTGACGCAGGGCGGCGCGGCGCTGGCGCAGTTCGCCAACGGCGCGAGCGTCGCGCTCGGCGCACGGGGTGCTCGCATCGCATCCGTCGGCGGCACGGGCGCTGCCGGCATTCTCGGCGTGCGTCCGGAAGACGTCCGGGTGGTGGTGGCCGGATCGGATCTCTCCGGCCTCGCCGGGCGCATCGTCATCCGCGAACCGCGCGGCGACACCGACGTGCTCGTGGTCGAGTGCGATGCCGGTGCCGTCACCGTCGAGCTGGCCGGTCCCACGGACTGGCGCGCCGGTGATCCCGTGCGCATCGATCTGCCGACCGACCATCTGCATTTCTTCGATGCGCAGACCGGCCGCAATCTCGCGAGGGCCGACCCATGAAACTCGACGACAGCGTGGCGCTGGAAGCCGTCGCGGAGCGGGAAAGTCTGGTCGTCGATGGGGCGACACGGCTCTTCGGAACGGCCGTCGCCTTGCGCGCGGTGTCGTTGAAAGTGCGGCCGGGTGAGATCGTCAGCGTGACCGGTCCGTCGGGCGCCGGCAAGACGACGCTGGCGCGCATCATCAGCGGTCTCGAATGTCTGGATGCCGGCGAGATCCGGTGTCGTGGCGGTCGGTTCGATCGCATTGCCGCGCGTCATCGTCGGGTCGCGCACATGTTCGAGTCGTATGCGTTGTATCCGCATCGCACGGTGGCCGAGAACATCGCGTCGCCGCTGCTGGCGTTGCCGGCGGCGGAACGACCGTCGCGGGAAGGCATTCGGGAGCGCGTCGACGAGTTGCTGGCGCTGACCGAGATGACGGTGCTGGCGGATCGTCTTCCCGGCGCGTTGTCCGGAGGGCAGAAACAGCGGGTCGCGCTGTGCCGGGCGCTGGTGCAGAAACCCTCCGTGCTGCTGCTCGACGAACCGCTCGCGCATCTCGACGCGAAATTGCGGCACCGGTTGCGACGCGAGATCCGGTTGCGGTTGAAATCCGGCAATGCGCCGGCGATCTGGTTCACGCCGGATGCCACCGAAGCCCTCGCGGTCGGTGATCGTGTCGTGGTGTTGATCGACGGTGAAGTCCGCCAGGACGGCACGCCGGAGCAGATCCATCTGCAACCCGCCGATATCGGTGTCGCGCGGCTGCTGGGCGATCCGCCGATGAATCTGCTCGATGCGACGCTCGTCGACCAAATCGGCGTGATGACCGCCCGGCATGCCGCGGGTACCGTGACGTTGCCGCAACGGATGCGAGGTGCCACGGAGTTTCTGCCGGCATCGGGGCGCTGCGTGCTCGGGCTGCGCCCCGCGGCGTTCGATGTGCTGCCGACCAGCACGGCCACCGACGGTCTCGCCGGCGAAATCTATACGACCGAGCCCATGGGCAAGCACATGGTCGTCAGCGTCCGCGTCGGTGCGGATCTGGTCCGCGCGAAAGTGGAGCCGGGTTCCGCGTGGCGGCCCGGCGATCGCGTCGTCCTGCGGGCGGACCCGGCCCGCGTACTGGTGTTTTCAGCCGAGAGCGGTCGCACGGTCGATCCCGGATCCCACCCCTGACCATCGAATCGTTGAACAAGGAGCCCACCGTCATGCGCAGTTTTCCGGCCGTTCCTCTGACCCCCGTGGTGGCTGCACTGGCTGCCGGCCTGTCGATCGCATTGACTTCGTCGGCCGCATTGGCGTGGTCCTACGCGGAAGCGGCCAAGCCCTACGCCGGCAAGACGATCCGCGTGCTCGACGAGATCACCCCGCTGCAGGAAGTGATGAAGAAGCTGGTGCCCCAGTTCACCACCGAGACCGGTATCAAGGTCGAGTACGAACTGCTGAACCACTTCGAGGTGATCAACAAGGGGCAGGCGGACATGCTGTCCGGGCGCGGTTACTACGACGCGATCATGCTGCACAGCGTGCAGATGGGGCCGATGCTCGCGGCTGGTGCACTCTCGCCCATCGACGGTCTCGTCGCGGACAAGGCGCTGGCCAACCCGGCACTGGATACCGCCGACCTGATCGAACCCGTCTACGGGACGCTGTCGAAGTTCGGCGGCAAAAGCTACGGTTACATCAACTGGAACTACAACCAGGTCTACTGGGCGCGCAACGACCTGTTGACGCACGCCGGCGAGAAGGCGGCCTTCAAGACGAAGTACGGCTACGAACTGGGACCGGCCAAGACCATGCAACAGGTGCTGGACATTGCCGAGTTCTTCACCCGCAAGTCGGGGCAGACCCTCGCCGGCCAGCCGCTGAAGACCGACTTCTACGGCATCGTCCACGAAGGCATCTCCGGCGGTACTTCGCTGGTGTCGGTGTGGGAGAACATGATCCGCAACTTCGGTGGCGATCTGTTCGATGCGCAGGGCGCACCGTCGTTCGACACGCCCCAAGTGGTGCAGGCGCTGACCTTCTGGGCGAAGTTGTGGAAGTACGCACCGCCCGGACAGGCGGAGTATTCGCTGATCGACGTGCCCACGGTCATGGGCAATGGCATCGCGGCCCAGTCCATCGCGTGGAGCGACTTCGTGCTCGGCATCGACAAGCCGGGTGCCTCGCCGTTGGCCGGCAAGTTCACCTACGGACCGATCCCGACGGTGCCCGAGTACAAAGGCAAGCGCAGCGCCGCCGGTGAACCGTCGCTACTGGTGATTCCCAAGGCGGCGAAGAACAAGGAAGCGGTGTACCTGTTCCTGCAGTGGATGGTGGACAAGGAAACCCAGAAGAAGCTGATCGAGGCCGGCAACGGTGGCGTGCCGATCCGCAACTCCACCTATCTGCTGCCGCAGCTCACCACCGGCACCTACGTGCCGTTGTACCAAGCCATGAAGAGTACCCACGAAGTGGCGATCGCAAAGCCAAAGTCGCCGAAGATCTTCGAGATCTACGATGCGCTCGGCCCCATCGTGCAGCAAGTGGGCCTCGGCAAGCTGACGCCTGAAGCGGCGGCCAAACTCGGTCAGACCAAGTTGCTGGAGATCTGCAAGAAATGTCTGCTGTGATGCCCGTCGGGGCGATTCCGACGGTCGGCCGGCGCCTGAGCGCCGGCTGGCTGCCGTACATCCTGATCGCTCCGACGTTCCTGGCGCTCGTCGTCGTCAGTCTGGTGCCGTTCTTGTACGCGGTATATCTCAGTTTCCACGAAGTCAATTTCGGTCAGGTCGGCGAGCTGAACGGCTTCGGCAACTACATGAAGCTGTTCGGCTACGACCGCTTCTGGAATTCGTTGTGGGTCGCGACGAAGTTCACGCTGATCGCAGTGCCGATCGAGTTCGTCCTGGGCCTCGGCGGCGCGCTGGTGCTCAACCAGCGTGTGTGGGGGCGTAGTGTGCTGCTGCCGCTGTTGTTCATCCCGAGCATGATGGCTCCGATCGTCGTCGGCCTGCTGTGGAAGATCATGCTGGCCGGTTCGTGGGGGCTGCTGTCGTACAACGTGCTCGAGCGCTTCGATCTGCTGCCCGGGCAATCGGTGTTCGCTTCGGCCGACTACGCGCTGTACGCGCTGATCCTGGTGGATGTCTGGCAGTGGACACCGTTCGTCGCACTTGCATTCTTCGCCGGCCTGCAGGGGCTCCCGGTCGGCCCGTACCGTGCTGCGTCGGTCGATGGTGCCAGCAGTTTCCAGCAGTTCACGCGTCTCACGTTGCCGATGATGACGCCGCTGCTGGCGGTGATCGGACTGATCCGTTTCATCGACGCGTTCAAGATATTCGATTCGATCTTCATCCTGACGACGGGAGGACCCGGCGTCAGCACCGAGTCTCCCAGCATCCTGGGCTACAAGATGAGCTTCGAGCAGTGGCGCATCGGCGAATCGGCGGCGATGGCGGTCATGGTCTGGATTGCGTTCTTCGTGCTGTGCAGCGTGTTCTATCACGTCGCGAAGCGCCGGTTGAAAGCGTTCTGAGGAGAGGTCGATGGCGAAGAAAGAGTCGAAGGCGGCTTCGATCCTCTGGACGCTGGCGGTCATCGCTTTGGCGCTGGTCACGCTGTTTCCCGTGATCTGGCTCACCGCGATGATGTTCAAGCCGGATACGGTCATGTTCCAGCGGCCCACCGCGTGGTTGTTCGAGCCGACGCTCGACCACTTCAAGTACGTGATCGAATCCGGCTTCCTCGGCTATCTCGGACAATCGTTCCTGCTGGCGACGATCAGCACGCTGCTGGTGGTCCTCGTCGGAACGCCGGCGGCCTATGCGTTCGCGCGGTTCGAGATCAAGGGCCGTGACGACCTGTTCCTGTTCATTCTCGGCACGCGGATGGCACCGCCCATCTGTCTGGTCATTCCGTTCTATCTGATCTTCTCGAAGGTCGGCCTGCTCGACACGTTCACCGGTCTCACGCTGGCCTATCTGACCTTCAACCTGTCGTTCTACGTGTGGGTGTTGCGCAGCTTCTGTCGCGATCTGCCGGTGGAGATCGAAGAGGCGGCGACGCTCGAAGGCTGGTCACGGCTGCAGGTGATGTGGCGCGTGGTGCTGCCGTTGCTGCGGTCCGGCATCGTTGCCACCGCGGTGCTGTGCTTCATCTTCGCGTGGAACGAGTTCCTGTTCGCCTTCATGCTCGGTGGCCACGAGCTGAAGACGTTGCCGGTGGCGATTCCGTTGCTGATCACGACGCAAGGCGTGCGCTGGGGCGAGATGGCGGTGGTCGGCGTGATTGCACTGGTGCCGGTCCTGATCGGCGTGTTCTTCCTGCAGAAGAGCATCGTCCGGGGCCTGACGCTGGGTGCCGTCAAAGGCTGAGTGATGGATGATTCGCCGCAGGCATCGTCGGATGCCGGGTCCCGGGACGAGCGCGATATCCGTGGGCCCATCGGTTCACCGACGATTCGGTGGCCGGCATTGCACGATCGCGCGTTCGTCGCGAAGGACGCGTGACTATCGCCGCCTATGAAGCCCGCTGGCTGACCGGCGTGCCGGGTGGCGTGCTCGTCGGCGATCGTTATCGGATCGCGATGCAGGGCGGCGGCGTGCTCGAACTGCCGTTGCAGGCATTGCCCGATGGGCGGGCGGCCATTGCATTGCTGATGAGCAATCAGACGACGTTCGCTGTCGAAACCGCAATCGGGGCTGTGCTTGCCGGACTGGCGCGCGCGTTCCGTCCGGAGGTGATCATCGGCATTCCGACGCTCGGGCTCGACTATGCGCGGCTGGTGGCGCGCGAGCTGGGCTTCGACGACTACGTCGCGCTCGGCTTCTCGCGCAAGTTCTGGTACGACGATGCGCTGTCGGAGCTGGCGACGTCGATCACCAGTCCTGGCGCCGGCAAGCGTCTCTATCTTGATCCGGCGCTGCGCGACCGGGTGGCCGGTCGACGGGTGTTGCTCGTCGATGACGTGATCAACACCGGCGGCACGGCTGCGGCGGCCATCCGCCTCGTCACCAAAGCCGGTGGACAGGTACAGGGGCTCGTCGCCGCGCTGACCGAAGGCCATGCGTGGCGCCGGACGCTGGCTTCGCTGGCACCGGACTGGCCCGCGCGCGTCGCGTCCGCCGGTCGCATCCCGATGTTCCGGCGTGCCGGCCCGGATTGGGAGCCGGATCCGGAGACCCTCTGATGGCCGACATATCGCTATCATCCGAGATCGCCGGCGCGGACCGGTATCCGGCCGCAAGGCAGGAGGCAGTCGTTGGACAGCAGGCAACCCGTGCGGCGCGGCAAGCCGCGGTCGGCGGCGCAGGGTGCATCCGCCGAAGCACCACTGACGGCGCGCCCCGGATTTCTGTTGCGCCGCTTGCATCAGATCCACGTCGCGCTGTTTCTCGAGGAATGTGCGGAGTTCGGCATCACGCCGGTGCAGTACAGCGTGATGACCGTGCTGACCGTGCAAGGCACGCTGGATCAGGCGGCGCTCGCGCGGGAAGTCGGCATCGACCGGGCCAACGCGACCGACGTCGTGCGGCGCCTCGAAGAACGCGATTTGTTGAGCCGGACATCCGGCGATCACGACAATCGCGTGAAGCTCTGCACATTGACCGCCGTCGGCGTCGCATTGACGCAACGCATGCAGGCGGCCGTGGAGCGGGCCCACGAACGGACGGTGGAAGGCCTGCCGCCGCGCGAGCGCAAGGCGTTTCTCGCCAGCCTGCAGCGGCTGGTGGAGAGCAACAACGACATGGGCCGTACCAAACTTCGATTGCGTTGACCCGGCGGGGGCGGCGCGGTCTTCTCTTTCGACGGGTGACGACATGTTCGATCTCATTCTGAAAGGCGGCCGGGTCATTGATCCGGCAGCGGGTTTCGACGGCGTAGCCGATGTCGCCGTGACGGCGGGACGTATCGCGGCCATCGGCGCGAATCTGCTCGCGCCGGCCGGTACCGCCAGCATCGATTGCCGCGGCAAGCTGGTGTTGCCGGGCCTGATCGATACCCACGCCCACGTCTACGAGCACGTGACCGGGCGTTTCGGTCTCAACGCCGATCTGTGCGGCGTGCATTCCGGCGTCACGACGCTGGTCGACCAGGGCGGGCCGAGCTGCATGACGCTGCCTGGATTTCGCCACTACGTCGTCGCGCCATCGAAGTCCCGCGTGCTGGCGTTCATCTCGGCGTACCTCGTCGGCGGTCTCGAAGGTCACTACTACCCCGAGCTGTATCGGCCGAGCTGTCTCGACGTCGACGCGACGGTCCGGGCCGCCAGCGAGAATCGCGATCTGGTCAAGGGTGTGAAGGCGCATGCCGAGATCGGTGGTTTCTCGCGCTGGGGGGTCGACGTGATCCGGCTGTCGGCGGAGATCGCGCGACAGACCGATCTGCCGCTGTACATCCACTTCGGCCAGTTGTGGCCGCCGGCCGACGGCGTGATCGTCGACCCGGACAGGATCTTCAGCGACACCGTCGATCAACTGAAACCCGGCGACGTGCTGGCCCATCCGTTCAGCCGGCATCCGGGCGGATTCGTATCGGTCGACGGCACGGTGCATCCGCTGGTCCGCGAAGCGATCGCCCGCGGCGCGAAGATCGACGTGGGCCATGGTTCGCACTTCAGCTTCAAGATCGCACGGCTGGTGTTGGATGCCGGCATCATCCCCGACACGCTCGGTGCCGACATGCACGGCTACAACACGCACGTTCCGAAACCCGCCGGCACACCGGACGAACATCCGGACGAAGAGATGCACCTGTTCTTCGGCAAGGCGCAATTCAGCCTGACCCGTGCGATGACGTCGATGGTCGCTCTGGGCCTGCCGCTGGAGACTGTCGTGCCGATGGCCACTTCGCACGCGGCGAAACTGCTGCGCCTGGAGGACGAACTCGGTTCGCTCGCCGTGGGGCGCGTGGCCGACGTATCGGTGCTGAACGACGACCGTGGGCGCTGGCGCCTGCGCGACAATGAGAACAACACCGTGATCGCCGAGCGCATGTTCTCGCCGGCGTTCTGTCTGCGGCAGGGTCGTCGCTTCGACGCCGACGCATCCATCCTGCCGCTGGCCGATGCCGCCTGATTCCGCGGGGTCCGGCAAGGGCGTCGGCGCGAGTCTGCGTCGCAAGGAGGACATCCGCTTCCTGACGGGCCGCGGGCAGTACGTCGCGAACATCGCGATGCCGGGCATGCTGGAAGTCGCGTTTCTGCGCGCGCCGGTCGCCCATGCCCGCCTGCGGGGCGTGACCAGGCCCGAAGGGGCCGCGGATCGCGTCTTCACGATGGCCGATCTGGTGGGCGTGCGGCCGATCGTCGCGAACTCCGCATTGCCCGGATTCCGCAGCTCGCAGCAGCATCCGCTGGTGTTCGACAAGGTGCGGCACGTGGGTGAGCCGATCGCCGCATGCGTCGCGGAAACGCGGGCGCTCGCGGAGGATCTCGCGGAGCAGGTGCTGGCCGATC
>JAHCKV010000340.1 GCA_026125595.1 Burkholderiales bacterium
GGACAGTTTTTCCATTTCCTCGACCAAGGTCATGGCGGATTTCGATCCCTCGACCGTGTTGTCGACGAAGTGCTGCAGCGTCTTGGACGTTTCGTCGATGAACGCCATGAAACGCACGTCGCTGTTGCCCTGCTGTTGCCCGCCCGTGGCGGCCACGATTGCCAGCTCCTGCTGGCGCCGGGTCTGGGACGCGATCCCGTTGAAACTGTCGATCAGTTGCTTCGTGGCGTCCGCCACGATGCCTTCCGCCTGCTCGAGCTCCCCCTGGATCTGCCGGGCGTGTTCGCGATTTTCCGTCGCCACCTGGCGCAGCAGCGTCGCGGCCAACGTGCAGGTGGTCTGCTTCGTCGTCAGGACTTGGCTCTCCATCGCGATGCGCGCCGGCATGGCCGCCCAAAGTCCGAGGATGAAAACGCCCGTACCGGCGACGAGGGCGCCGAGAATGCCGTTCCATGCGCCGATCGCGGCAGCTCCGCCAATCACCCCGACCGCCAGCAGCCCATGCATCCAGTAGGAGATCCGGCGATCTCCGCCGGGGCTAGAGCCTTCGGTACGCCGGGAGGACATGGTAGAAACTGAACTGGGGGGCGGGTTGGATGCTTCAGTAACGGTGCCACCCCGTACAACTTGAGAAATCTTCCCGCGCCCCCCGTTCGTCGCGAAAGCACTGCCCGCCACGCAGCGGAATCAGGCCAGTTTTCATGACAAAGGACTGCACCGTCGCGGGCTGTGCCCCGCCCTGACCGGAGGAAAACCGTTCAGCCGCGCCGGGCCTGCGTCACGCCCGGCAACTCGGACAGCAGCGTCAACAGCCGCTCCGCCCGCGCCAGCCCGCCGGTCTCCGCCGTGAGGACGATTCGACACTCCAATCCGCGCTCCGTGACCCGGGCCGCCCGTACCGGCATGCGCTCCTTGCCCAGCAGGTCCGTCACGGCCTGCAGCAGCAGCCCATCGGCCCGCCCCGTGATCTCGAAGTCCATCGGATACCGGGCGTCGGGACGAACATTGCCCCAGGCCGCGTCGACCAGCCGCTCGACCGGCAGCCGCTTGACGTTGCCGCAACCGGCGCGGTGGACACTGACCCCTTTCCCCCGGGTCACGAACCCGACGATCGGATCCGGCGGTACCGGTTTGCAGCAGCGCGCCAACTGCGTCAGCAGTCCGTCCAGCCCCACGACCAGCACACCGTCCTGCGGGGCTGGTGCGCGCGCCACTCGCGCAACCGGTGTCACCGGATCGGGGACCATCGCCGGAGGGGGCGGCCGCAGCGCGTGCTGCAGGTCGCGTTGCGACACTTCGCCCCGGCCAACCGCGGCCAATCCTTCGTCGAGCGCATCGAAGCCGAGCGTCTGCATCAGGGCGTCGAGCGCCGGATGGGCCGCGCCGAGCCGATGGACCTCCCGCTCCACGACCTCGCGACCATGGGCGACGGCTTCCTCCAGATTCTGCGCATTGAACCACTGCCGGACTTTCGTGCGCGCCCGATGGCTGTGCAGGAAGCCCAGTTGCGGATTGAGCCAGTCACGGCTCGGCCCACCCTCCCGCGTCGTGATGATCTCCACCCGTTGGCCGTTGCCCAGCTCGTAGGTCAGTGGAACGATCGCGCCGTTGACCTTCGCGCCCCGGCAGCGGTGTCCCAGCTCGGTGTGGACGTGGTATGCAAAATCGACCGGCGTGGATCCGCGCGGCAGCGGAATCACGCGCCCCTGGGGCGTCAACGTGTAGACGGTCTCCTGGAACAGCTCGGTCCGCAGTCCGTCGACCAGTTCCGCGTCATCGGTCATGTCCTGGCGCCAGTCCAGGATCTGCCGCAACCACGCAATCCGCGCTTCGAGGCCCGGGTCGCGCCGTCCGCCTTCCTTGTAACGCCAGTGGGCCGCGATGCCCAGTTCGTTGGCCTGGTGCATCTCGCGGGTGCGAATCTGCACCTCCAGCACCTTGTCGTCGGGCCCGATCACGGCCGTGTGCAGCGACCGATAGTCGTTGGCCTTGGGCTTGGCGATGTAGTCGTCGAACTCCCGCGGGATCGGCGTCCACAGGTCGTGGAC
This sequence comes from Burkholderiales bacterium, assembly GCA_026125595.1. Lineage (GTDB taxonomy): Bacteria > Pseudomonadota > Gammaproteobacteria > Burkholderiales. The sequence goes on from JAHCKV010000340.1 coordinate 2,049, forward strand.
GATGCCCAGCGCACCGTAGCAATCGCGCACCTCGTCCACCAGCACGCGGACCGCGCGGACATCGAACAGGTCCTTGAAGCCGAGATCCTTGCGCTGCATCTTCTTCCAGATGCTGTAGATGTGCTTCGGCCGGCCGGTCACCTCGGCCCGGATACCCGCCAGATCGAGCGCCTGCCGCAGCGCCTGGATCTCGTCCATGCGGCGCGCACCCTCCATCAACGCCAGCACCGGTGCCCGGGTCGCATCGTCCTGCGCGGCGGTCGTGAGTTCGTCCGCACCGGCCGAGAGCAGCAGTGCCGCGGCGATGGATTCGCCATCCAGTCGCAGCGCCGCCAGCAGTCCGGCGGGCTCCAGCGCGACCTCGCGCTGCGGCGCCGACAGCGCCTCCCAGGCCCAGGCCAGCAGGGGCTGCTCGGCATCGGAAATGCGCGCGCCGTCGGCCCGCCAGCGTTCGATCTGCGCATCCAGCGCAACGAGATCCGGAACCACCTCGCTCACGATCGCCCGCCGGCGAACGCCGTCTGCCAGTAGCGACGACGCTCCGCCCGCCAGGTGCGGACCGCGACGCCTCGGGCCGTCACGTCCAGCAGCACGGCACCGTCCCGGTCCGACCGCAGCAACGCCGCCCCCACCGCTTCGTACCGCGCGACCACGTCGGGCCGCGGATGATCGAACCGATTGCGATAGCCCACCGTGAACACTGCCACGCGCGGGTGCACCGCCGCCACGAACGCCGCCGTCGACGACGTCCGGCTGCCATGGTGGGGCACGATCAACACCTCGGCCGCCAACGGGGCATGCGTCGCGAGCAACTGCACTTCGTTCTCCTTTTCGATATCGGCCGTCAGCAGCACCGCCGTCGTGCCGACGCTGACGCGCAGCACGCAACTGACGGCATTGTCCTTCCGGGGCGGGCGAGTATAGCCATCGACCGGCGGGTGCAGTACGTCGAACCGGACACCGTCGCGCGTCCAGCCCGTGCCGGCGACGCAGGGCAGACGCCGCCGGGCGCCGGCCAGCAGCGGATGGTCATCGCGCAGCGACGACGCGACCCACGCGGCCGGCACCGCCGCGAGGATCGACCGCACGCCGCCCGAATGATCGTTGTCGTCGTGACTGACGAACAGCCCGTCCAGTTGGCGAATGCCTTCGCCGCGCAGATACGGCACGACGATGCGGGCGCCGCTGTCCGTCTCCGGCGACCAGACCGGGCCGGTGTCGAACACATAGGCGCCGGTGCGGGTCCGGATCACGGCGGCCGAACCCTGCCCCACATCGAGTACCGCGATGTGTGCCTGACCTTCCGGAACGGCCAACGGCGGCAGCAGCACCAGCGGCGCCATCAACACGATGCCCAGCCCGCGATTCGGCACCCCGCGCGGCGCCAGCAACCAGCCCGCGCCGAGCAGCGCCAGCGACACCGCCCAGACCGGCGGTGCGTGCTGGGTCCAGACGGCCAGCGGCAGCGACGACAACGCCACGAGGCCCTGGGCCAGCAACGCCATCAGACCGTGGGCCACGGCCGCCAACGCCGGCCACGGCAATACCGTCGCCAACAACGCCAGCGGCACCACCGCGAAACTCACGACCGGCACTGCGATCGCATTGGCGAGCGGCGCCACCAGCGAGGCCTGGCCGAACAGCACCAGCAGCAGCGGCAGCAAGCCGACGAACAAGGCCCATTGCACCCGGGTCCAGACACCGAGCCAGTGGAAACGGGCATCTCCCTCCATCGCGGCATACATCATCACCGCGACGGCAGCGAACGACAGCCAGAAGCCGGGAGCCGTGACCGCCATCGGATCGACGAGGGACACCACCAGCAGTGCGACCGCCAGGATCTCGACGGCCCGCGGCGTGAAACGCAGCCACAGACAGACGGCCACCGCCGCCAGCATCCAGACCGTGCGCTGCGCCGGCACCGCGAAACCGGCGATCAGCGCGTAACCGACGGCCACCGCCAGACCCACCGTCGCCGCGGCATCGCGCGCCGGACCGAATGCCAGCAGTCGAGGCATGCGCCGCCAGACCGATGCCGTCACCACGAATGCCAGCCCCGACAGCATGGTGACGTGCAACCCGGAAATGCTCATCAGATGATTCACGCCGGTGCGCGTGAACACGGACCACTGCTCGGTCGGAATCGATTGCTGATCGCCGATCGCCAGTGCGACCAGCACACCGGCATAGGGCACCGCGCCGAGATTCGCTTCGAGCCGGTCACGCAGATCCATGCGCAGGCGCTGCACCAGATAGCCCGGCCGCGCCACCCGCGCGTCGAGCCGCACCGGCGGCGGTTGGGCACGCACGTAACCGGTCGCGCGGA
>JAHCKV010000341.1 GCA_026125595.1 Burkholderiales bacterium
GCATCGCGCACCGCGCGCAGCGTGTCTTCGCACCGGCGGCCGATGTTCGGTGATGGCAGCAGCGTGCCGTACAGCAACGACGCGAATCCGTACCGGGACAGCAGCGGGTAGCGGCGGGCCTTCCTGCCGGTGGCGTGTCGGCGGCGCAGATAGCGCAGTGCGCGTCCCGTCTGGTCCGGGCCGAGGCTGAACAGGAAGGTCGCACCGGCTTGCCGCTGCTTCAGGATCTCGACCAGTCGCGGTACGCCGTCGCGGGTCCCGCGATAGGTTTCGACGTCGATCTTCAACGCCAGCATCGGACCGGTGGGCGTTTCCGGTGCCACGGGAAATTCGATCATGCGTCGGTCTCGGGGTGTCTCGTGAGTTCGCCACCGCGATCGGTGGCGCCGCGAGTTTCCGGGTGCGCGGGCGTGCTGTCCACTGCGTTGCGCGATCCCGGCCCGGTCCCGTCACCCGGCGGCTTTCCTGCGCAGGCGTTCCAGCATGGGCTTCAGTTCCCGGTAGACCGTGGCGAGCATCGCGGGCTGCGCTTCGGCCCGCGGATGGACCCCGTCGTCCTGGAATTGCGCGCGTTGCTCGGCAAATCCTTCGAGCAGGAACGGCACATAGGCGGCCTTGTGCGTTTTCGCCACCTCGCCGAACAACGCGTGGAAGCGCCGACCGTAGTCCGCGCCGTAATTCGGGGGCAGTCGCATGCCGATCACCAGTGTGGCGGCGCCGGCGCTGGCCGCGGCTTCGAGAATTGCGTCGAGATTGGCGCGGGTCGTTGCGAGGTCGGTGCCGCGCAGGCCGTCGTTGGCGCCCAGTTCCACGACGACGATGGCGGGCTTCCAGGTCGTCAGCAGTTTCGCCAGCCGGTTGCGGCCACCGAGCGTCGTTTCACCACTGATGCTGGCGTTGACGACCTTGAATTCGAGTCCGTCGCGCGCCATCTGCGCTCGCAGCAGGTCGACCCAGCCGGTACCCTGCGCGAGACCGTACCCGGCCGACAGGCTGTCCCCCAGTACCATCACCACCGGCTGTGCGATTGCCGTCGACGTGAACCCGAACCCGTTCCCGATGGTCAGCGTGAAGGCCCAGATCCACAACCATCGTTCCCATCCCCGTTTGCCCGATCGCCATTCCATCGTTTCGCCTCCCATGACCGCCATCGTATCCGCAGCAGGACTGACCAAGCATGTGTCGACCGGTTCCACCCGATTGGCGATTCTGGAGGACGTGAGCTTCACGATCGAGCGCGGTGAAAGCGTGGCGGTGGTCGGTACGTCCGGGTCCGGCAAGACCACGCTGCTGGGACTGCTGGCCGGACTCGACGTCCCGACCCGCGGCGCCGTGACCTTGGCCGGACAGGCGTTGTCGACGCTCGACGAAGACGGGCGGGCGGCGGTCCGGCGGCAGGCGGTGGGGTTCGTGTTCCAGTCGTTCCAGTTGCTGCCGGCATTGACCGCGCTGGAGAACGTGATGCTGCCGCTCGAACTCGGTGGTGTCGACGATGCCCGGGTCCGCGCGCGCACGTTGCTGGAACGGGTCGGCCTCGGTCCGCGCGTGCACCACTACCCGCGCCAGTTGTCGGGTGGTGAACAGCAGCGCGTCGCGATCGCTCGGGCTTTCGCGGGGCCGCCGCACGTGCTCTTCGCCGACGAGCCCACCGGCAATCTGGATGCCGCGACCGGCGCCGAGATCACCGCCCTGATGTTCGAACTCAACCGTGAACGCGAAACCACGCTGGTGCTGGTGACGCACGATGAATCGCTGTCGCGTCGCTGTGGTCGTCGACTGCGACTGGCAGCCGGTCGACTGGTGGCGGACGAACGGTCATGAAGACGTTTGCATTGGCGCTGCGGTTGCTGGGCCGAGACTGGCGGGCCGGCGAACTGCGGCTGATGGCGGTGTCGCTGATCCTGGCGGTCGCGAGCTTCACCACGGTCGCATTCTTCGCCGACCGCGTGAAGCAGGCGTTGTCGCAGGAGGCGAGTCAGTTGCTCGGTGCCGATCTCGTCGTCGTGTCGGACCGGCCGATCGATGCGCGGCTGCGGGGTCGGGCGGCCGAAGCCGGCCTCGCCGTCACCGAGACCGCCCGATTCCCGAGCATGGTGACGGCGGGTGAGGCGAGCCAGTTGTCCGAGATCAAGGCGGTCGCGGCGGACTATCCGTTGCGCGGCAAGCTGCGGTTGGCCGATGCCACCGGCACCGTCCGGGAGGACCGCGGCGCGCCGGCGCCGGGCGACGTGTGGGTGGACGACCGGTTGCTGTTGCGGCTCGGTCTCGCCCTCGGGGACCCGCTGAACGTCGGCGAACGGCCGTTGCGAATCGCGGCCCGTGTCGTCGACGATCCGGACAGCAACATCGGATTTCTCAACGTGATGCCGCGGCTCATCGTCAACGAGACCGATCTCGCGTCGACAAAGTTGATTCAGGTCGGCAGCCGCGTGACATACCGGCTGATGGTGTCGGGGGAGCGCGATGCCGTCGCAGCGTTCCGATCGGCGGCGCAATCGCTGATCGGCCCGGGACAGCGCATCGACGACGTCCGCGACGCGCGTCCCGAGATCCGGTCTGCGCTGGAGCGGGCCGAGAAATTCCTGGGGCTCGCTTCGCTGCTGTCGGTGATTCTCGCGGCGGTCGCCGTCGCCCTGGCGGCGCGTCGCTACATCCAGCGGCATCTGGACAGTTGCGCCATGCTGCGATGTCTCGGCGCGAGCCGCGCACAGACGGTCTGGCTGCACGGACTGCAGCTTGCGGTGGTCGGCCTGAGCGCCGGTATCGCGGGCAGTGCCGCCGGTTTCGGCGCGCAGTGGGGGTTGGCGGCGCTGCTGGCGCCGGTGGTCCAGGTGCCGTTGCCATCGCCGAGTATCGTGCCGGCGCTGCAGGGTGTCGCGGCGGGATTCGTGCTGTTGCTGGGGTTTGCGCTGCCGCCGTTGATCGCCCTCGGCCGCGTGCCGACGTTGCGGGTACTGCGGCGGGACCTCGGTCCGCCCGAAGGCTTGGCGTGGCTCGGTTATGCCAGCGGACTCGCCGCCATCGCGGCGCTGATCCTGTGGCACACGCGGGACGTGCGTCTGGCCGCAACGGTGCTGGGCGGGCTGATCGCCGCCGCGGCAGTGTCCGGCGGAGTCGCGTGGCTTCTGGTGCGCGCCGCGGCCGGCCTCGGTCGGCGCGCGGGGTTTGCGTGGCGCTTCGGGCTCGCGAACCTGTCGCGGCGGGCCTTGGGCAGCATCGTGCAGGTCGTCGCGGTGGGAGCGGGGCTGCTGGCGTTGATCCTGCTGTCGATCACGCGCGGCGATCTGCTCGATTCGTGGCGCCGTTCGCTGCCGGCCGATGCGCCGAACCGGTTTCTGGTGAACATCCAGCCCGACCAGCGCGAGGCCATCGTCGAGTTCTTCGATGCCGAAGGGCTGCCGGTGCCGGAACTGTTTCCGATGGTCCGCGCGCGTCTCGTGTCGATCAATGACCGTCCGGTGAGTTCCGCGAACTACACCGAAGACCGGGCGCGGCGGCTCGTCGATCGCGAATTCAACCTGTCATGGGCGCTGCGCCCGCAGCCGGACAATGTGATCGAGGCGGGCCGCTGGTGGGGCGACAAACCCGACCCGGCAACGCAGTTCTCGGTCGAGAGCGGCATTGCCGAAACCCTCGGCATCCGTCTGGGCGACGTCCTCGGGTACGACGTCGCGGGCGCGCGGCTGGAAGGCCCGGTCACGAGCCTGCGCAAGGTGTCGTGGGACAGCTTCCGCGTAAACTTCTTCGTGGTGTCGCCGCCGGGATCCCTGAACGATTTTCCGGCCAGCGACGTCACCAGTTTCCATCTGCCGGCCGAGCAGGGCGCCGTGATGGATCGACTGATCAAGCGTTTTCCCAATCTGCTGGTGATCGACGTGGCCGCCGTGCTCGCCCAGGTGCAGGGCATGATGGAGCACGTGGTGCGGGCGGTGGAGTTCGTGTTCCTGTTCAGCGTGGGCGCGGGCCTGCTGGTGCTGTTCGCGGCGATCCAGAGCACCCATGACGAACGGGTGCGGGAGGCGGCAATCCTGCGCACGCTGGGTAGCAGCACGCGGCAACTCGCAGCGGTGCAGGCGGCGGAATTCGTGGTGGTCGGGGCGTTGTCGGGGCTGCTGGCCGCGATCGGTGCGACCGGACTGGGGTGGGTGCTGGCGCGGCAGGTGCTGGAAGTGCCGTACACCTTGAACCCGGTGGTCTGGGTCGTCGGTCTGGTGGCCGGTGGCGTCGGGGTGTTGCTGACCGGGCTGGCCGGCACCCGCAGCGTGCTGCGGGCGGCACCGATCGAGACGTTGCGCCGGGGCTGAGCGACGGCTATTCGAGGCAGGCCGGCAGACGGTCGCGCCACGTGACGTCACCGCACAG
>JAHCKV010000342.1 GCA_026125595.1 Burkholderiales bacterium
GCTCGCCGCGGACCCCTTCGGCGAGGCGTTCGACGCCGGGCAGATGCGCCGCGCGCTGGACGGCCTGGAGGACGCGGACGAGGCGGCGCTCGACCGGGCGCTGCGGCGCCTGCGCCGCGCAGTGATGCTGCGCCTGATCGTGCGCGACCTCGCCGGCTGGGCGGACCTGGCGGAAGTCGTGGCCGGGGCGACCTCGCTCGCCGAGGAGACCGTGGCCGCGGCGCTGCGCTGGCACGACCGCGAGTTGCGCAAGACCTATGGCGACCCGATCGGCGAGGCCTCCGGGGCGCCGCTGCTGCTGCACGTGGTCGGCATGGGCAAGCTCGGCGGCGGCGAGCTCAACGTGTCGTCGGATGTCGATCTCGTGTTCGTCTATCCGGAAGCCGGCGAGACCACCGGCCCGCAGGTCATCGAGGCCCACGAGTACTTCCAGCGCCTCGGCCGCAAGGTGATCGCGGCGCTGCACGAGATCACCGACGACGGATTCGTGTTCCGCGTCGACATGCGGCTGCGACCCTACGGCGACAGCGGACCACTGGCGGTCAGCCTCGACATGCTCGAAGCCTATCTGACCGATCAGGGACGGGCCTGGGAGCGCTATGCATGGGTCAAGGGACGCGTCCTGACCGGCGATCGCCACGCGGACCTGATGGAGATCGTGACGCCGTTCGTGTACCGCCGGCATCTGGATTTCGGTGCGATCCAGTCGATGCGCGAGATGCATGCGCAGATCCGTGCCGAAGTGCAACGGCGCGACCGGATGGACGACATCAAGGTCGGCCCCGGGGGCATCCGCGAGATCGAGTTCACCGCGCAGGTGTTCCAGTTGATCCGCGGCGGCCGCGATCCCCGGCTGCGGGTGCGACCGACGCTCGAAGCCCTGTCGGCCGACGCGCGGCTCGGATGGCTGCCACCGGAGACCGCGGCCGCGCTGAAGGAGAGCTACGGTTTCCTGCGCGCGCTCGAACACCGGTTGCAGTATCTGGATGACCAGCAGACCCAGCGCCTGCCGGGATCGGACGAGGACCGTGCGCTGGTCGCCGACGCGATGGGCTTCGCCGACTTCGACGCGCTGCTGACGGTGCTCGATCGGCATCGGGAACGGGTCGCCATCACCTTCGAAGCCCTGTTCGCGGAGAGCCGGACACCCGGCGACGGCGATGCGCTCGACGGAATCGGCTCCGCCGCCCCGGCCGACGGCACGATGCAGATGAACCTCGGCCAGTTGGGCTTCGCGGCGCCGCAAGCGGTGCTCGACCGTATCGAGGCGCTGCAGGGATCGGCGCGGTTCCAGCGCATGTCCGCCACCGGGCAGTCGCTGGTCGGGCGACTGCTGCCGCGGCTGCTGCGTGCCGCGGCCGACTTCCCGCCGGCGGACACGACGTTCGAGCGCCTGATCGCGATCGTCGAAAGCATCGGCCGGCGCGAATCGTATCTGTCGCTGCTGCTCGAGTATCCACAGGCCCTCGACAAGGTCGCACGGCTGGTCTCGCTATCGGCCTGGGCTTGCGACTATCTGGCCCAGCATCCGGTGCTGCTGGATGAACTGGTGGATCCGCGCCAGGCACCGGAACCGGATTGGGCGGCGCTGGCGACGGAACTGCAGGGAGCGCTGAAGGACGCGCCGGACAACACCGAACGCCAGATGGAACTGTTGCGCCACTTCAAGCATGCCCAGACGTTCCGACTGCTGGCACTGGATCTGGACGGCGCGCTGACGCTCGAACGCTTGTCCGACCACCTGAGCGATCTCGCGGTGCTGCTGCTGCGGACCGTGGTGGACCTCACGTGGCCGCAAGTGCGGAACCGGCACCGTGAACATCCGCGCTTCGCGGTCGTCGGCTACGGCAAGCTCGGCGGCAAGGAGCTGGGCTACGCCAGCGACCTGGACATCATCTTCCTGTACGACGACGATCATCCGGACGCCGCCGAGAACTATGCGCGCCTGGCGCAGCGCATCAACACGTGGCTGACCAGTTACACCGGCGCCGGCGTGCTGTACGACACCGACCTGCGGTTGAGACCCGACGGCGCGAGCGGCCTGCTGGTCAGTCGCATCGACGCGTTCGAGGCCTACCAGCGCGAGCAGGCGTGGGTCTGGGAACATCAGGCATTGACGCGGGCCCGGTTCGTCGCCGGCGATGCCGCCATCGGCGAGTTGTTCGAGCGCCTTCGCGTCGACATCCTGCGGCTGCCGCGCCCCCCCGACACACTGCGCGCCGAAGTCATCGCGATGCGCGACAAGATGCGCGACGGGCATCCGAACAGCAGCGGCCGCTTCGACCTGAAGCACGATGCCGGCGGCATTGTCGACGTGGAGTTCGCCGTGCAGTTCCTGGTGCTAGCCCATGCGCACGACCACATCGACCTGACCGCGAACAGCGGCAACATCGCATTGCTGCGGACCGCCGGCACGCTGGATCTGATTCCCGCCGATCTCGCCGTTGCGGCCGGCGATGCGTATCGCGAGTATCGGCGCCGCCAGCATTCGCTGCGGCTGCGCGGCGAGACCTACGCCCGCACCGACGACGCGGATCTCTCGGAGAAGCGGGAAACGGTGCACCGATTGTGGCGCACGGTGTTCGGCACCGCGGATCCCGCGGGCTGAACGCGCCGCTCAGCCCGCGGCGGCCAGCGCCTGCTTGCGGCCGAGCAGGCGGTACACCGCCATCTCGCCCTTGCCCTTGAACACGACATGGCGGGCATCCGAGAAATCGTAGCGCGGCGTCAACCGGTTGAAGGTCGTCTTGTCGACGACGATGGTGCCGCCGGGCGCCTCGCCGGTGATGCGTGAAGCCACATTCACCGTGTCTCCCCAGACATCGTAGATGAATCGCGTGGCGCCGATGACGCCCGCGACGGCGGGGCCGGTGGAGATGCCCACATGGAACGCCACGGCATGGCGCGCGAACAGCGGGTGGCTGTCGACCATCTGCTGCAGTTCGAGGGCCATCTCGGCGATCGCGTCCACCGAATTGCGTCCACCTTCCGACAGGCCTCCGGCCACCATGTACGCATCGCCGATGGTCTTGATCTTGTCCAGTCCGTGCCGGACACACAGATGGTCGAGCCGCGTGAACACGTCGTTGAGCAGACTCACGACTTCACCGGGAGTCAGTCGCTCGGCGATCTGCGTGAAGCCGACGATGTCGGCGAACATCACGGTCACGTCGGAAAAGCCGTCCGCGATCGTCGTCTTTTCATTCTTCAGGCGTTCCGCGATCGGTGGCGGCAGGATGCTCGCCAGCAGGTTCTCGGATTTTTCGCGCTCCAGCCGCAGCAGTTCGTGCTGCTTCGCGAGTTCGTCCTGATAGAGGTCCTTCTGCTTGACGAAGTAGCGCAACACCAGGAACACGACGGTCGACAGGATGCTGAAATTCAGCACGAAGAACACGGCGACCGTGCGCATCGGCACACCCGATGCAACGCCCTCGACCAGGAAGTAGTCGAACACGCCGGACAGCACCGTCAGCACGATGTACGCGATGAACCACGGGATCGATTCCCGTTGGCCGTAGACCACCATCGCGCCGATCGGTGCCAGCAGCGCCAGCAGCACGATGCCCGATGAGCTGACGAAACTGCCGATGGACCACTGGATCACGAACGGCACGAACAGGAACAGCGACAACTGCGCGAGCCGGTAGTGATCGAAGTTCTTGGTCTTCAGGAAATAGACCAGCAACACCGCCGACGCCGCCTGGTAGCCCAACGGCAGACTGGTCGGCAGCTTGACGCCCATGAGCCAGTAGATGGCGAGCCACAGGAAGGCGGCGACGTTCATCAGCCCCGACACGAACAGCAGCAGCGTCTTGCGCAGCCGCAGTTCCTCGGAATCGCTCGGCTCGATGGCGGCGATGCCGAGTCGTTCCAGCCAGCCGGGGCGATGCGGCCGGCCCTCGGCCGGAGCGGCAGACGGAACGAGAACGGTGGCGGAAGACGGCATCTGGGAGGGCGACCTGACCGGGAGCGGGAACGGCGGACGGGCGTATTTCATCGTCCGGGGTACGAATAAGCAAGCCCGATGCCGAATGGCCGGGAAATGCGACGGCGACACCCGCCCGCAGGGACCGAGTCACCCTCGCAGGTGCCTGGGCGCTCAGCTAGAATGCCGGCTTTTTGACGAAGGGAGTGACTCGGCATGTCAATGGCGGACCGCGACGGTGTCATCTGGTACGACGGCAAGCTCGTGCCCTGGCGGGAGGCCAACACCCACGTGCTGACCCATTCCCTGCACTACGGCCTGTCCGTCTTCGAAGGGCTGCGCGCGTACGAGACGGTCAAGGGCACGGCGGTGTTCCGGTTGCCGGAGCATTTCGAGCGGTTGTACAATTCCGCCCATATCTATCTGATGCA
>JAHCKV010000343.1 GCA_026125595.1 Burkholderiales bacterium
TTTCGGTCGCAGGTCGCCGTTATCCGGGTGCATTGCCTCCGGTTTCGGACCCATGCCCCGACTGCTGCTGTTGCTCGCCCTGTTCGTTTCATCGCCGGTCCACGCCATCGATCCCGGTGGCCGGCTCCTCGCCACCGGCGGGGTGTCCCAGATCGAAGGTGCCGCCGGCGGTGGCATCACCCCCTGGGCGCTGATCGCCGGCTACGGCACCGATCGGCAGGTGGGCGTCACGGTGTTCGGCACCACGGTGCTGCCGGCGGATTTCGATCTCGTCGCCGGAGGCGTTGCGGTCGGCATCCGCGACCGGGTCGAGATCTCCTATGCACGGCATCGGTTCGGTCTGGGCAGCACGGTGCCGGGGCAGACCATTTCCCAGGACATCGTCGGCCTGAAGGTCAAGGTGCTCGGCGATGCCGTGTTCGACCAGGATCGCTGGTGGCCCCAGGTCGCCGTGGGGCTGCAGTACAAGCACAACCAGGACATGGCCGTCCCCACGCTGCTGGGCGCGAAGCGCGGCGAGGATTTCGACTTCTATGTGTCCGCCACCAAGGTCTGGTTCGCCGCGTTGCTGGGGCGCAACGTGCTGCTCAACGGCACGCTGCGGGCCACGCGGGCCAACCAGTTCGGGCTGCTCGGATTCGGCGGCGATCTCAACGATCACCATCAGGTGGTGCCGGAGGTGTCGGCCGGCGTGTTCCTGAACGACCGATGGGTACTCGGCGCCGAGTACCGGCAGAAGCCGAACAACCTCGGCGCGTTCCGTGAGGATGCGATCCACGATGTGTTCATCGCGTGGTTTCCGCTGAAGAGGCTGTCGATCACCGGCGCCTATGCCGATCTCGGTCGCATCGCGGACAAGGACAATCAGCGCGCGGTCTATCTGTCGTTCCAACTGGCGTTCTGAGCCGGCCCGACGGATTCGTCGTCCCGTGACGGAGCGGGGCGGATAGAATCCGTCCGGTGGCTTCGGAATTCGAACTGATCGGCCGGTACTTCTCGCCGGCCACGCACCAGACCCGACTCGCCGGTGGCGACGATGCCGCGCTGCTCGAACCGCGTCCGGGCTTTGCGCTCGCCGTGTCGACCGACATGCTGGTCGAGGGCGTGCATTTCCTGCCGGGTACCGATCCGGAAGCCTTGGGCCACAAGGCGCTGGCGGTGAATCTGTCCGATCTGGCGGCGATGGGGGCCGAGCCCCGCTGGGTGTTTCTCGCGCTGGCGCTGCCGGCGGCCGATGAAGCCTGGGTCGCGGCGTTTTCCCGCGGACTGCTGCAGTTGGCGAGTGCCCATGGCGTCGATCTGGCCGGTGGCGATACGACCCGCGGGCCGCGCAACCTGTGTCTGACGATCGTCGGCGAAGTGCCGGTGGGCCACGCATTGCGACGGGACCGCGCGCGGGCCGGACACGATGTCTGGCTCTCCGGCGTCACCGGCGAAGCGGCCGCTGGACTGGCGATGGCGAAAGGCACGCTCGCATTGCCACCGGTAGATGCCGTCCGTTGCCTCGAACGTCTGCATCGGCCGCAGCCGCGGGTCGCGCTCGGCCGTGCGCTGGCGGGTATCGCGGCGGCGGCGATCGACGTGTCCGACGGGCTGCTGGCCGACGCGGGCCACATCGCCGAGCGTGCGGACGTCGCGATCGTCATCGATGCCGTGCGGCTGCCGGTCTCGTCGGCGTTGGCGACATTGCCGGAGAGTGACAGGTTTGCTGCGACGGTCGCCGGTGGCGACGACTACGAGCTGTGCTTCACGGCCGAACCGGCGCAGCGGGATGCGGTGCAGGCCGCCGCGGCAACGGCCGGAACGCCCGTGACGCGCATCGGTCGCTGCGAGGGCGGCAGCGGCGTTCACGTCCTCGACCGCTCCGGCACCGAGCGACGTCTGCAGAGCGCGGGCTTTGACCACTTCCGCTGAACCACTGCCGCGCCGGCCCGATCCCGCGTTCGTGCTGTCGCATCCGGCGCACCTGATCGCGTTCGGGTTCGGATCGGGGTTGCTGCGACCGGGGCCGGGTACCTTCGGCACGCTGGTGGCGTTTCCGCTGTTCTGGTTGCTCGATCCGCGACTGTCCGCCAGCGCATTCGCGTTCGTGCTCCTGCTGCTGTTCGGCGTCGGCGTCTGGGCCTGCGATCGATCCGGCCGGGCGCTGGGCATTCCGGATCACGGCGGCATGGTGATCGACGAGATCGTCGCGATGCTGCTGGTGCTGTTCCTGATTCCGCGGACGCTGCCGTGGCAACTGGCCGGCTTTCTGCTGTTCCGCCTGTTCGATATCGTCAAACCGATGCCGATCCGCCACTTCGACCGCACCATCAAGGGCGGCTTCGGCGTGATGCTCGACGATCTGATGGCGGCGTTCTACACGCTGCTGGTGCTGGCCCTCTGGAAGGTACTGTGAACATGGATGCCGAACTCTTCGCGTTGTCGGGACAGGTGGGACGGGCACTGGCGGAACGGGGCGCGAAACTGGTCACCGCCGAATCGTGCACCGGGGGCTGGATCGGCGAAGTGGTGACCATGGTGCCCGGCAGTTCCGCCTGGTTCGACCGCGGGTTCATCACCTACAGCAACGCCGCCAAACGCGCCGTGCTGAACGTGACGCCGCAAACCTTGCTCGCCCATGGCGCGGTGTCCGAAGCAACCGTCGGCGAGATGGTGGAGGGTGCGATGCGGGCGAGCGGCGCCGAATTCGCGGTGGCGGTGAGCGGCGTGGCCGGCCCCGGCGGCGGCTCGGCCGAAAAGCCAGTGGGCATGGTCTGCTTCGGTTGGGGCGCACCGGACGGCGTGCGGGTGGTCCGGACGCACCGGTTCAGCGGTGACCGCGAGGCGGTGCGGCGTCAGGCCGTGATCGTTGCGCTGGAGGGGGTCATCACGCTGGCGCAGCGGCCGGTGGTGGCGTAGGTCCGGTTCGGGGCTTCAGCGCCGGTCCAGGTGCCGGTCCGGCGCAGCTTCTTCGGCCGGCGTGAACACCGCGCCGCAACCGACGTAGCGTGCCCATTTCTGTTCGACGCGGCGGGCGTGGAAGGCGCCGGGGGACAGCGTCGGGCCCGTTGGGTCGTCGCGGCGCCGTTGCTCCAGATAGTGCGTGTACGCGTGTTCGCCGGCGAGCAGGCAGACTGCCGCGCGGACATGGTGGAAGGTCCACCGGAACAGATCGAGCAGGATGCGGATCACACCCGCATCATGCCTCCAGCCGGAATCCGAGGGTACTGGGGCCGGCGACCGGGTCCGATTCGCCGAGGCCGATGAGGCCTTCGCCGCGCAGCACCAGCTCTTCGCGGCGCACGGGAATCATCTCGGTACCGTCCTTCAGCACGAACGTGCCGTTGGAGGACAGATCGGTCAGCACGAAGCGGTCACCGCGGCGCTCGATCCGCGCGTGGTAGCGCGACGCCTTGGGCGCCTGCACGACCACTTCGTTGGTATCGCCGCGACCGATGCCGAGCGTGCCGCTCTCGAGCGTCCATTCCCGCGTGCCCTGAAACAGCAGCAGGCGGCTGGCCGGCATCACGCGCCGCTCGGTCGGCGGCATCGTTTCCATCAGCGTCATGTCTTCCGCGCCGTCCCACAGAATTTCGCACAGCCCGACCTCGGCGTTGCGGCCTTTCAACGCGACGCCGCCGAGTGGTCGCGCCGCGATGCGCAGATGGTTGGGCAGCGCCCGATATGCGGCGTCGCTCGCGAGAATCTGATGGGCCCGGGCCAGCGCCGTGATGCGGGCCGCGACGTTGACCGTGTCGCCGAACGCGTCGCCGCCCTGCCGCAGCACCGGCCCGTAGTGGAAGCCGATCCGCACCGCCGGACGCACGCCTCCGGTGGTCGGCAGGTCGCGGACCGCGCACTGCATTTCGGACGCGGCCGCGAGCGCGGCGGCCGAGTCGCGGAACACGCACATCACTTCGTCGCCGATGGTCTTGATGACCTCGCCGCCGCACCGATTGGTGGCATCCCACAGCCGCGTGATGCAGTTCTGCACGCAGCTGAGCGCCTGGCTGTCGCCGAGCGTTTCGTACAGGCGCGTGCTGCCGGCGACGTCGGCGAACAGGATCGCCGCGTTCTGGGCCGCTTCGTTGACGGCGGTGTTCACGGCGTCCGGGCCTTGATCGCGAGTACCGCCTGGTTGCGCAGCGTTTTCAACAACGACATCTCGTCACCCTGGAAGCGCAGATCGCCGGCGCGGTCGCAGTCGCCGTACAGCAGACCCACCGGCTTGCGATTAACCATGATCGGGAACAGCACCAGTGCCTTCGCCGGGATGCGCATCCGATACCAGGCCGGGATGTGATCGCGGATCTGCTCGGC
>JAHCKV010000344.1 GCA_026125595.1 Burkholderiales bacterium
ACACTTCCGTGTACGTGAGCCGGGCATGGGAATGCATCACCGCCGGGTAGAACTCGTAGCGGACGATGTCGCCTTTGGGTCCGATGTCCATCTCGCAGACCATGCACAACCGGTCGACGTTCGGATTCAGCGAACACATGCCGTTGGACAGCGCCTCGGGCAGCATCGGAATCACGCGGCGCGGGAAATAGACCGAATTGCCCCGCTCGCGCGCCTCCGTGTCGAGCACACTGCCGGCCTTCACGTAGTGGCTCACGTCCGCGATCGCGACGTGCAACTTGAAGCCCTTCCCCTGCGGCGCGCAGTGCACCGCATCGTCGAAATCGCGGGCAGTCTCGCCATCGATGGTGACCAGCGGCAGCTCGCGCAGATCGCGGCGGCCCTTCAGATCGCGCTTGCCCACGGGCTTCGCCGCCGATTCGGCTTCCGCTTCCGCCTCGACCGAAAACTGGTGCGGCAACTGATGCTTGCGCAGTGCGATCTCGATTTCGATGCCCGGATCAGTGGAATCGCCGAGAATCTCGACGATGCGACCGATCGGCGGGCTGTGGCGCGCGGGCTGCTGCACAATCGCGGCGACAACGACCTGACCAGGCTTCGCATCCCCGCGGGAATCCGGCGGGATCAGGATGTCCATCGCGATGCGGCGATCCGACGGCGCCAGCAGGCCGATGCCGTGTTCGACCATGTACCGGCCCACGACGGTTTCGTTCGCCCGCTGAAGCACTTCGACGATCTCGCCTTCCGGTCGCCCACGGCGGTCGACACCCGCTTCACGGGCCATCGCGCGGTCGCCGTGCAATACCTTGGACATCTCCTTCGGGCTCAGGAACATGTCGGGACCAGCGTCGTCCCGGATGAAGAAACCGAATCCGTCCGGATGGCCTTGCACACGACCGGCCACCAGTTCCAGTTTGTCAGCGACGCACAACGCGCCGCGACGATTGATCAGAATTTGCCCGTCCCGCGCCATGGCCTGGAGCCGGCGCCGGAAAGGCTCCGCCTCGTCCGGTGTGATCGCGAGGCTTTCGGACAGTGCATCCGGCAACACGGGCACACCGGCTTCAGCCAACAATTCGAGGATGTACTCCCGCGACGGCATCGGGTTGTCGTACTTGCGCCGCTCGCGTTCGAGGTGGGGGTCGGCGAGCCGCAAGGCCCGCGCCTGGGGATCGGCCGCGGAACGCGACCGGGAGGTGGTTTTCTTGGTCATGGTGTTTCGGGGTGCATCGCGCACCGCCTCGTGAAAGTTTGGGTTCGCTGGTTTGACAAGGTGTCCGTCAGCGGATACATTTCGCGCCCGCTGTGCCGAGATGGCGGAATTGGTAGACGCACCAGGTTCAGGTCCTGGCGGGGGCAACCCTGTGGAGGTTCGAGTCCTCTTCTCGGCACCAAAAATAGCAAGTCGGAACGGCGCTCTTCGGAGCGCCGTTTTTCGTTGGGGCGACGGTCGGACT
Organism: Burkholderiales bacterium; assembly: GCA_026125595.1. Classification (GTDB taxonomy): domain Bacteria; phylum Pseudomonadota; class Gammaproteobacteria; order Burkholderiales. The sequence continues at coordinate 1,458 of JAHCKV010000344.1, forward strand.
GCGTGTCACGCCCCCGCGAACGGATGCCGCAGCACGATCGTTTCTTCGCGGTCCGGACCGGTGGAGATCATGTCGACCGGCACACCGCACACGTGCTCGATCACTTCGAGATAGCGCCGTGCCGCAGCAGGCAGACCAGCAAGCGTCTTCACGCCCACCGTGCTCTCGGTCCAGCCCGGCACTTCCTCGTAGATGGGTTCGCACTGCGCGAGGGATTCGGCGCCCACCGGCAGGATGTCGAACCGCTCACCGTCCACACGGTAGCCCACACCGACCTGCAGCGCTTCCATGCCGTCCAGCACGTCGAGCTTCGTGATGCACAGACCCGACACGCCGTTGATCTGAACCGAACGCCGCAATGCCGCGGCATCGAACCAGCCGCACCGACGAGGACGGCCGGTCACCGAGCCGAATTCATTGCCGCGGATCCGCAATTGTTCACCCGTATCGTCCTCGAGTTCGGTCGGGAACGGACCGGAGCCGACCCGGGTCGTGTACGCCTTGGTGATGCCGAGCACGTAGTGCAGCATCTGCGGACCGACACCAGCACCCGCTGCCGCGGCACCTGCCACGGTGTTGCTCGATGTCACGAACGGATACGTGCCGTGGTCCACGTCGAGCAGCGTGCCCTGGGCACCTTCGAACATCAGGTTCTTGCCGGCTCGATTGGCCGCGAACAGCGCGCCCGGCACGTCGGCCATGAGCTTGCGCAACCGCGGTGCGAAGGCCAGCGTTTCGTCGCGAGTCTTCGCGAAATCCACGGCGGGCGCCTTCAACCATTGCGTCAGCACGAAGTTGTGGTACTCGAGCACTTCGGCAAGCTTCTCTTCGAAACGGCTGGGTGTGAAGAGGTCCTGCACACGGATCGCGCGACGCGCCACCTTGTCCTCGTAGGCCGGTCCGACGCCACGACCGGTCGTGCCGATCTTGCCTTCCCCCTTTGCACGTTCACGGGCCTGATCGATCGCGATGTGATGCGGCAGGATCAGCGGGCAGGCCTCGCTGATGTGCAGCCGGGCGGACGCGTCGACACCGGCGGTCTCCAGTTCGTCGATCTCCTGGAACAACGCGGTCGGCGAGATCACGACACCATTGCCGATGAAGCATTCGACGCCGGGCCGCAGGATGCCGGACGGAATCAGTCGCAGGATCGTCTTGCGGCCACCGATCACCAGGGTATGACCGGCATTGTGGCCCCCTTGGAAACGCACCACACCCTGGGCCAGATCGGTCAACAGATCGACCACCTTGCCCTTGCCTTCGTCACCCCATTGCGTGCCGATCACCACCACGTTGCGTGCCATGTGCGGAAGCTTCCTTTCGAGCCGCGCGGACGCGGCGTGCCAATGTTCAGAGTGTTCAGAGCGGGACGATGCGCCAGGCACCGTCCTTCGATGCAAGCCGACGATCGCAGCCGAGCTCGTCACGGTTGGTTTCGTGGCCGGGCAGATCGGTCACGACGATTTCGCCAGAAGCGCGCAGACGGTCGATCTCCAGCTGCAGTGAAGGGTCGTCCAGCAACGGCGCCAGCACACCCGGCCGCCGCGGCTCGGCGGACGCCAGCGCCGCCAGTTCCCGCAGATAGATACTGAATCCGGTGGCCGGCCGGGCACGCCCGAACGCTGCCCCGACCTCATCGTAACGCCCGCCCTGCCCGACTGCATTGACGCTGCCGGCCGCGTAGGCCGCGAAGACGACGCCGCTGTGATAGTGATAGCCGCGCAACTCCGCCAGATCGACGAGCAGCGCGCCGACCCGCGGCGATAGCGCGCTCACGATGGTTGTCAGGTCATCGAGGCAGCGAACGATTTCCGGCCAGGCTGGCAGCGCCGCGCGGGCCGCATCCAGCGTCTCAGGACCACCATACAGTGTCGGCAGACGGCGGATCGCGTCCTTGCAGACAGGATCCAGCGCCTCGGTCAACGTCATCACGGCCGGGACGTCCTTCAGCTCGAGCGCCTGGAACAGTTCCGATTCCAGCGTCGCGTCGATACCGGCCCGTTTCGCCAAGGCTTCGAACAAACCCACGTGGCCCAGATCGAGATGCACGTCCCGCAGCCCGGCGGCCGCCAGCGCATCGAGCATCAGGCGTTGAATCTCGATATCGCTTTCGACGCCTGCATGGCCATACAACTCGGCCCCGATCTGCAACGGCTCACGGGTCCGATGGAAACCGGCGGGCAGCGCGTGCAGCACGGTGCCGCAATAGCAGAGTCGCGCGACGCCGCGGCGATTGAGCAGGTGCGCATCGATACGGGCGACCTGCGGCGTGATGTCGGCGCGGATCCCGATCAGGCGTCCGGACAACTGGTCCACGACTTTCAACGTGCGCAGATCGAGATCGTGTCCGGTACCGGTCAGCAGCGATTCGAGGTACTCGAGCATCGGCGGGATCACCAGCTCGTAGCCGTGGGTGCGAAACAACTCGAGCAGGCGGCGGCGCAGGCCTTCGACGCGCCACGATTCGTGGGGCAGCATGTCCTCCACGTGCTCGGGCAGGAGCCAGTTGCGGGCCAGGGTCATGATTCTTCGGGATCGGAAATGAAAAAATCAGCCGCTGCGCACGATCAGCAGCACCAACAAGCCGATCAGCATCGAGGTGAGGCCGATGAAACGCAGTTGGCCGTCGGACAGCTCGGTCAGTCGCCGGAAGGTGTCACGCCAGGTACCGGGCACGAGGAAGGGCAGCAGCCCCTCGAACACGAGCATCAGCGCAAGCGCCATCCATAGCGTATCGCCCACGGTCCTCCCCCCCGGCACACCGAGCGTCGACAACTCAGCGCTTGCCGGCTCCCTTCATGTACCGGAAGAACTCCGACGACGGCTC
>JAHCKV010000345.1 GCA_026125595.1 Burkholderiales bacterium
CGATCCGGAAATCGGTGGCCCGGACACCGAGCGCCGACGCGATCCGTTCGGCATCGAGCCAGACCGGCGCCGTGGCCAATCGGTAACCGAGGCCGCGAACCTTCTCGATCTCGACGCCGTGGCGCTCCGCGTCGCGAATGGCGTTCCAGACGGTGGCGCGGGTCACCCCGAGGGCATGGGCAATCGCCTCGCCGGATCGCGAGGTGCCGTCGTCGAGCAAGCGCAGCGTCGCGAGCGTGAGCGGATTCATCCGGCGATTATCGCATCGGGACTTTCATCCGATGGGGTCCGGATCGCGATCGCGGCCGGCGTTCCGGTTGATCGGCGTCAAACCCCGGCGCAGGCTTGCGGTCCAAACTGACGTTGCCCGTCCAATCGAACCCGGAGGCTCCATGTTCCGACACATCCTGATTCCCACCGACGGCACCGCGCTCTCGATGCAGGCGGTGCAGCAGGGCGTCCAGTTCGCGAAATCCATCGGCGCCCACGTGACGTTCTTCCACTCGCCACCCGCCTACGAAATGGTGGTCTACGGCGAGTACTTCCCCGCCGACGTCATGACGTCCGAGGAATACGAGCAGATCACCAGCGAAGCATCGCGCAAGATCCTGTCGGCCGCCGAGAACGAAGCCAACGCCGCGGGTGTCGCGTGCGCGACGCTGCAGGCCCCGAGTCACCAGGCCTGGGAAGCCATCGTCGCCGCCGCGGCCGAGCAGAAATGCGATCTGATCCTGATGGCGTCGCACGGCCGGCGCGGCCTGTCGAGCCTGCTGCTCGGCAGCGAGACTTCCAAGGTGCTGACCCACTCGAAGATCCCGGTGCTGGTGGTCAGGTAACGCCGCACTGCGCGGCGCGGGCCGCGGGCGGCGGAGGGCACGATGCTATAGTCGTCGGCACTCCGCCCGAACCGGAATCCCATGGACCGTCGCCTATTCCTGGCCGCGCTCGCGGCCTCGCCGTTGTTGTCGTCGCCCGCATCCGCGCAGAACTGGCCCGCGAAGCCGATCCGGCTCATCGTGCCGTTCACGCCCGGCGGCACCGTCGACATCCTGTCGCGGCTGCTCGGCCAGCAGATGTCGAAGATCCTCAAGCAGCCCGTCGTCGTCGAGAACCGGCCCGGTGCCGGTGGCAACGTCGGCATGGAAGTGGTGGCGCGCGCGCCCGCCGACGGCTACACGCTGGTGATGGGATCCATCGGCACCTGTTCGATGAATCCGTACCTGTACGACAAGATCGGTTTCGACGTCGACCGCGACTTCGTTCCGGTGATGCTGGTCGGTTCCGTCGCGAATCTGCTGGTCGTGCATCCGAGCGTGCCGGCCACCAGCGTCAAGGAACTGGTGGCGCTGGCGAAGGCCCGGCCCGACAGCATCACGTTCGCGTCTTCGGGTTTCGGCTCGAGCCTGCACATCGCCGGCGAGCTGTTCCAGAGTGTCGCCGGCATCGAACTGCGACATGTCCCGTACAAGGGCTCCGCGCCCGCGGTCACGGAACTGGTCGGTGGGCAGGTCAACATGATGTTCGACAACATGCCGTCGATCGCGCAGCACGCGCTGGCCGGACGGGCGCGTCCGCTGGCCGTCACCAGCGTGAAGCGTTCGAAGCTGTTTCCGGATGTGCCGACGATGCAGGAAGCCGGCTACCCCGGCTTCATCGTCGCGCCGTGGTTCGGCGTGCTCGCGCCGGCAAAGACGCCGGAAGGTGTTCTGACCAAGCTCAACGCCGCGCTGAACCAGGGCCTGCGCGACGCGACCGTGCAGAAGCGGCTGGCCCAGATCGATCTGGAACCAGCGGGCGGCAGCGGCGCCGACTACGGCCGCCTGATCAAATCGGAAAGCGAACGGTGGAGCAAGCTGATTCGCGAGAAGAACATCAGGCCCGAGTGACGGGACGCGCCGCCAGCGACCCGCGGAACGCGAATCCGGACAGCAGCATCAGCACCAGCGACGCGATCGGCAGCGCGACCGCGCCGTGGTGCGCGTAGACGATCCCGGCCAGCAACGATCCGGCCGACATGCCCAGATACAACGCCGACGAGTTCGACGCGAACAGCAGGCCGCGCCGTGCCGGATCGATCTCCGCCAGTCGCTTCTGCTGCGGCGCCTGATACAGCGTGCCGGTCACGGCCCACAGCGCCATCAGCAGCAGCCCCAGCGGCAGCCACGGCGGCGTGACCAGCAGCACCACGAAGATGATGGCCATGCCGGCGAGACTCGCCCCGACGGTCCGGTCGGCGCCGATGCGATCGGTCACGGCACCGGCCAGCACGTTGCCGACGATGCCGCCGACGCCGAACAGCAGCAGCACCGCGATCAGCCATCCGCCACCGACGCCGTAACGGTCCGCGAGCCACGGCGTGACCAGCGCGTAGGTCGCAAACTGCCCCGCCATCTGCAGCAGCGACGTCGCCACGGTCAGGCCGGAACGCCGGGCGCCGAGCACCCGCATGAAGCCGCCGAGCGTGACCGGCAAGCCGCAACCGCGATCCTTCACGCAGACGACGGCGGCAAGGGCCACCAGGAAGCCCGCCCCGCCGAGTCCCGCGAGCACCGCGCGCCAGCCCAGCACCGTCCCGGTCCACGCCGCCAGCGGCACCCCGAGCACGATCGACAACGTCATGCCGCCGAACACGATGGCCAGCGCCCGGCCCTGCTGCTCCGGCTTCACGAGACCGGCGCCGATCGCGGACGCCATCGGTCCCAGCAGCGCGGCACCCATGCCGGCCGCGATTCGCGTTGCGAGCAACCAGCCGTAACTCGGGGCGAACGCGCCGGCGACGGACGCCGCACTCAGGATCACCAGCCCGGTCAGCAGCAACGTGCGGCGAGGCAGGTGCCCCAGCACCACCTGACCCAGCGGCGCGGCGACCGCGAACGTCAGCGCGAACACGGTCAGCAGTTGCGCGATGTGCTCCGGCGGCGTCTGCAGCGTCTGCGACATCGGGCCGACCAGACCGATCACGGCCAGCGAACCGGTGCCGAGCACGAAATAGGCGGCCGACAGGCTGATCAGTGCGACGAGTATGCTTCTGGGCAATCGAATGCTCCGGGAACGCTCGGAACCGACCCGTTCCCGGAAGCCGGCTGCTATATTGGAATGGCCCCCCTGTCACGAGGCAAAAGGTCCGTGGATCTACGTAGGCTCGATCTGAATCTGCTGGTTTCCCTCGATGCGCTGCTCGCCGAGCGCAACGTCACCCGGGCGGCCCTCCGGCTGCACGTCAGCCAACCCGCGCTTTCGGCCCAGCTGGCCCGGTTGCGCGCGATTTTCGACGATCAACTGCTGGTTCCCAGCGCCAAGGGCATGCTGCCGACGCCACGGGCCGAGGCCCTGGCCGCACCGCTGCATGCCGCGCTGCGGGAACTGGACGGCCTGATCCGCACGCCCACTGCGTTCGACCCGGCCACCGCCGAGCGCACGTTCACGATCGTCGCGACCGACTACGGCAACTTTGCGGTGATCGTGCCGGTGGTCTGCCAACTGCGTCGCGAAGCACCGCGGGTCCGGATCGCCGTCCGCGAGTATGCACCGACCCGCCTGCGCGAACAGCTGGAAAGTGGCGAAGCCGACCTGTTCCTGGGTGCGCCGCGGATCACGCCGGAATCGCTGCGCTCGCGCAAGGTGCTCGACGAACGGTTCGTGGTCGTGCAGCGCAAGGACCATCCGCGCGGCAAGGCGCCGCTCGATCTCGACGCGTACTGCTCGCTGGAGCACGTGCTGGTCAGTCCGGGCGACGGCGGGTTCACCGGTTTCATGGACGAGATGCTCGAAGGCATGGGTCGGCGCCGCAATGTCGTGCTGGCCGTGCAGCAGTTCCTCGTGGTGCCCAAGATCCTGACCCGCTCGAATCTGGTGTCGACGCTGCCGGAACGGCTGGCCGAGGCGTTCGCCGATGAGCTGGATGTCTTCGATCTGCCGGTCGTGATGCCGAGCTTCACGTTGGCCGCCTCGTGGCATCCCCGCCGGCAGGACGATCCGGCCCATCAGTGGCTGCGGGACACGCTGGTGGAAGCGTCGGCCAAAGGCAGCAACGCGGCAACGCCGCTGCAGGTCGCGCGCGGCGGGCGCCGGTGAAGTTCGTCGGGCAGTTGCTGGGCACCGAGCAGGCCCGCCATCCGGCCCTGCAGCTCGCCGACGTCTACAAACTGCTGCACCAGGCGGCGCTCGGCCCGGCCCACGCGGTCGACGGTCCGACCGCTCGCAGCCGGCTCGCTGCCGAGATCGTGGCGCTCGGCTCGGTGACCGTGCCCGACACGCCTCTGCTGGAGCCGATT
>JAHCKV010000346.1 GCA_026125595.1 Burkholderiales bacterium
GACGTTCCGCATGCTCGAGGCATTGGGCGGGGACCTGGAAGACGCCACCGCCGCGCGGCAGGCGTTCATGGCGCGGCCGGTCACGGCGCCCGAAGGTGCGGATCGCGATGCGCATCTGCGTGAAGCCACCGACAAGCTGGCCCAGGGTCGGCGCGCGTTCGGGCTCGCCGGCGTGTTCTTCAACGCCGAGGCGAAACACCGGCTCGCGTCGCTGGAAGTCGAAGGCCAGGCACCCAGCGGGGCCGATGCGTGGAAGCACGTGTCCGACTATCTCGCGTATCAGCAGCGCTGGCGCGCGCTGGCGTTGCGCTGGAACGCAATGGCGCCCGAATTCGGCTTCACGGTGCTGGCCACCGATGACCCCGAGCAGGGCACCCAGGCCGCCGCACAGTACGCGCGCTACCGCAGCGTGCGTGCGCTGGCCGAAGCCGAAACGGTGCTCGAACGCGAGACACTGGCGCTGTTCCCCACGTGGACGCGGGCGCGCCGCGTGGCCGACGACGGCCAGGCGTTGTCCTCGCTCGAAACAGCCCTGCAACGCTATCTCGATACGTACGGGCTGTCCGAATTCTGGTCCGCGCGCGAGTTGCTCGAACGGCGGCTCGCCGGTTGCAGCGGTCCGGTGGTCTCGCGCATCCGGCGGTTCCTCGGCGAGCGGCTGGGTCGCCAATCGGTCGACGAAAGTGCGTTCCTCGCGGAATGGTCGACCCTGATGGCGGAAGTCGGTCGCGTGCGCTCGCTCGGACCGGCGCTCGAGACCGTCGTGCGCGTCGCTGCCGCCATCGAGCGTTCGGGGGCGCCGGAACTCGCCCGGTTGCTGCGCAATCCCGGTCCCCTGCACGACCGGCTGCTGCCGGCACCGGATCAGTGGCCGATGGCGTGGCGGTTGCGACGCCTCGACACGTATCTGAGTGCCGTGAACGTGCAGGCGGAGTTCCAGCGGCTCGGCTTCCTGCGCGCCGAACTCGAGCACGATCTGGCGCGGCACTATCAGGAATTCGCGGTCACGCGCACGTGGCTCGAGATGGCGCGCAACACCAGTCCCGCGATCCGCGCGGCACTGCAGGCCTATCTGAATGCGATCCAGCGGCTCGGCAAGGGCACCGGCAAACGCGCGGCGCGCTATCGGCGCGATGCGCGCGAAGCGGCGGTGGAAGCGCAGCGCGCGATCCCGTGCTGGATCATGCCCCATCACCGCGTATCCGAAACGTTGCCGGCGCAGCTCGGTGCGTTCGATCTGGTGATCATCGACGAGGCGTCGCAGTCCGATCTCACGGCGCTGCCGGCGTTGCTGCGGGCGCGCAAGCTGCTGGTCGTGGGCGACGACCGGCAGGTCTCGCCCGAAGGCATCGGCCTCGAGGAGAAACGCATCGTGCAGTTGATGGAGCGGCATCTGGCGGATCAGGTGCCGCTCTATCGGGCCCAGCTGTCGCCGGATCGCTCGCTGTACGATCTGGCGCGCGTCGTGTTCGCCGGCGCCGGCATCATGCTGAAGGAACATTTCCGGTCGGTGGCGCCGATCGTCGAGTACTCCAAGCGCGAGTTCTACGGCCACCAACTGCAGCCGTTGCGTTTGCCGAAGGCGAACGAGCGCCTCGATCCACCGCTGGTGGACATCCACATTCCCGAAGGCGAGCGACACGGCGACACCAATCCCGCGGAGATCGACGCCATCGTCGGCGAGATCGGCCGGCTGATCGCCGACCCGCAGATGGCGGATCGCACCATCGGCGTCGTTTCGCTGCTCGGCGACGAGCAGGCGCTGCGCATCTGGGAGCGTCTGCTGGAACGCCATCCGCCGGAACTGCTGCGACGCCATGCCGTCACCTGCGGCGATGCGCGGACGTTCCAGGGGCGCGAGCGCGACATCATCTTCCTGTCGATGGTGGTCGCGCCGAACACCGCGATTGCGCCACTGACGCGCGACGTGTTTCTGCAGCGCTTCAACGTCGCGGCGTCACGCGCGCGCGACCGCATGGTGCTGGTGCGCTCGGTCGAGCCGTTCCAGTTGTCCGAATCCGATCGTCTGCGCCGCGGCCTGATCGCGCATTTCATGCAGCCGTTCGCGGAGGCGGCGCCGGTCACCGATCCGCGTGACCAATGCGAGTCGCCACTGGAACGGGCGCTCTACGACTGGCTCGTCATGAAGGGTTATCGCGTGCAGCCGCAGGTGCGGCTGGGCAGCTTCGGCATCGATCTGGTCGTCGAAGGCAGCAACGGCGCGCGACTCGCGATCGCCTGCGACGGTGATCGCGGCGAAGATCCGGCGCTGTGGCTGCAGGACCTGCGGCGCCAGCGCACGCTCGAACGGGTCGGCTGGGTGTTCTGGCGCTGCTTCGCTTCGGTGTGGGCGTGCCGGCCAGAATCCGTGCTGCGCAGTCTCGAAGCCGTGCTGCGAACCCACGCCGTGGAGCCCGGCGAGTCGGGCGGTGCGCTGTCCGCCAGTCTCGTCGAACACCGCGTGGTGCGTCGAAACCCGGGCGCCGACCCGACTGTCGATCGCGCGGCGGTCATCGCGCGCGGCAGCCCGGTATTGCGGCCGGTGCCTTCCGGCGCGCCGACGACGGCATCCGGTGCGGCATCATCTCCGGTGCCAGGCTTGGTGTTGGTGCCCAGTCCTTCGCCGCTGGCGCCGAGTACCTGAGTCGATAACGGCCCGGGCTGGCGCGCACGATCGCGATGGGTTCGATCGCGGTGTGTTCCGGCGCCGCGTTGGATCCGCGGCGTTCCGTCCCCAGATAGGCAGCAAGACGATCGAGCCGACGCGCCCCGGTGGCTGCGCGGTTGCCCTCCCGGAGAGTTTCGATGACCGCATTGCCCGTTCTTTTCGTGTCCCACGGTGCGCCGACCTTCGTGCTGGAGCCGGGTCGCGCCGGCGCGACGCTGACGGCGCTGGGGCGAAGCTTGCCGAAGCCGGCAGCGATCCTCGTCGTGTCCGCCCACTGGGAGACGGACCGGCCCACCGTGTCGGCCGCAACGCAGCCGACCACCATTCACGATTTCTACGGTTTCCCGCCGGCGCTCTACCAGATGCGCTATCCCGCACCCGGCGCGCCGGCGCTCGCTACCCGCGTGCAAGCGGCACTGGTGGCGGCGGGTATCGAGGCCGACATCGATCCGCGGCGCGGCCTCGATCACGGGGCGTGGGTGCCGCTGACGCTGATCTGGCCCGACGCGGACATTCCAGTGACGCAGCTGTCGGTGCAGCCCGATGCCGGTGCGGCCCATCATTACGCGGTGGGGCAGGCGCTCGCGGCACTGGCCGAGGCGGGCGTGATGATCGTCGCGTCCGGCAGCGTCACCCACAATCTGCGCGAATTCCGGATGCAGCCCGAGGACGCGGGTGTCGAACCGTACATCACCGAGTTTCGCGACTGGCTCCGGGCGCGGATCGAGGCGCACGACGACGCAGCCGTGGTTGCGTATCGCGAGCAGGCGCCCCATGCGGTCCGCGCGCATCCGACCGAGGAGCACTTCCTGCCGCTGCATGTGGCACTGGGTGCGGCCGCCGACGGTGCGACGCACCGCCGGATCCACGACAGCGTGACCTTCGGCGTCATCGGCATGGACGCCTATCTGCTGGCAGCGGAACGCCTGCCCGCCGTGGCGGGCTGATCGGGCCGCACCCTCCTTCAATCCGCGCCGTCTTCTTCGTTGATGCGACAAAGTTGCTGAAGCCGTCCGGTTTCCGATAGCATCCGCAACAGAATGGCACCTGTCGGATGCCACGGAATCGCTTCAGGAGATCAACGTGCGGAGATTCGGGATTTTCGCGGGCACGACGGCCGCGTTGCTGTGGGCCGGCGCAGCGCAGGCCCAACTGTCCGGGCCGGGCCACACCGACGTGCTGCTCGGCAATTCGGGCGGCAGGATCACGATCGGTTTCAACGACGACACGCAGTTCTATCGCGATCGGTTCGACAGCCTGCCGATCGATGCCGCGACCGGCCATGCGATCTTCCCCGCGAAGTTCGGCGAGTTTCCCGGCGTCGGTGTGCTGGTGACCGGCACCGATGATCCCGGCTTCCAGGCCTATGCCGGCACGTTCGGATCGCGCGAGTACCTGTACTACCGCGCGCTCGGCACGCTGGAAGTCTGGACGCCCACGACACAGACGTGGGACGCTCCCACCGGTGGCGAGACGGTTGCGCTGTACGGTGCGCTGCCGCCGGAACTGCGACTGACCTGCGCCGCCGTGTCGCCGCCGCCGGCGTGCATTCCTTACCAGGACGGCACGCGCATCCACGCCGACGGCATCACAGGA
>JAHCKV010000347.1 GCA_026125595.1 Burkholderiales bacterium
TGCCGGACTCTTCACCCTTGCGCCACAGACGACGCCGCGAACGCGACCAATAGTGGGCTTCGCCGGTTTCGACGGTGCGCTCGAGCGCCTCACGGTCCATGTGGGCGACCATCAGGATGCGCCCGGTGCCCGCTTCCTGCGCAATCGCCGGCACGAGCCCGTCCGACGTCCACTTGACCGCCGCCAGCCAGTCTTCCGGAACGGGCGTCACGCTCAGGTCCGCACCACGATGCCGCGATGGGCCATGAAGCGCTTCGCGTCTCCGACGGTGTACTCGCCGTAGTGAAAGATGCTGGCCGCGAGAACCGCGTCGGCACGGCCTTCGGTCACGCCATTCGCGAGGTCGGCCAGACCACCGACACCGCCGCTGGCGATGATCGGGATATCGAGCGCTTCCGAAAACGCGCGGGTGAGTTCCAGATCGAACCCTTGCCGTGTGCCGTCGCGGTCCATGCTGGTGAGCAGGATCTCGCCGGCACCGGCCGCCTGCATCCGGCGTCCCCATTCGATCGCGTCCAGACCGGTCGCCTTGCGGCCCCCGTGGGTGTAGACCTGCCACGACAGCGGTCCCGCATCGGGATTGCGCTTGGCGTCGACCGCCACGACGATGCACTGCGAACCGAAGCGGTCGGCTGCTTCGGCCACGAATTCGGGGTTGGTCACGGCAGCGGTATTGATGCTGACCTTGTCGGCGCCGGCGTTGAGGAGTCGCCGGATGTCAGCCACCGAACGCACGCCGCCGCCGACCGTCAGCGGAATGAAGACCTGCTCGGCGACGGTCTGCACCACTTGCACCATCGTGTCGCGGCCATCGGAACTGGCCGTGATGTCGAGGAACGTCAATTCGTCGGCACCCTGCTCGTCGTAGCGGCGCGCGACCTCGATCGGATCACCGGCATCGCGCAGCCCGACGAAGTTCACGCCCTTGACGACGCGACCGCGGTCCACGTCGAGACAGGGAATGATGCGCGTCGCCAGTGTCATGGGAGCCGGATGCGGAAACGGCAGGACGGGGGCAGGCCGGTCAGGCCGGGTCGCCGAAACGGTCGGCGACCTTCTGGGCTTCGGCGAAATCGAGTGTGCCCTCGTAGATCGCGCGGCCGGTGATCGCACCGGTGATGCCCTCGGATTCGACGGCACAGAGCCGGCGGACATCGTCCAGATCGGCGATGCCACCACTGGCGATGACCGGCACCGTCAGCGCCCGCGCCAGTTCGAGCGTGGCTTCGACGTTGACGCCGGACAACATGCCGTCCCGGCCGATGTCGGTGTGAATGATCGCTTCGACGCCGTAATCCTGGAACTTCTTTGCCAGGTCGAGCACATCATGCCCGGTCATCTTCGACCACCCGTCCACCGCCACCTTGCCGTCCCGGGCATCGAGCCCGACCATGATGTGGCCGGGGAACGCGTAACAGGCATCGTGCAGGAAACCGGGCGTCTTCACTGCCGCCGTGCCGATGATCACGTAACTGATGCCGTCGTCGAGATAGCGCTCGATCGTGTCGAGATCGCGGATGCCCCCGCCGAGCTGGACCGGAATCTGGTCACCCACCGCCTCGACGATCGCCTTCACGGCCCCTTCGTTCCGCGGCTTGCCGGCAACGGCGCCGTTCAAGTCCACCAGATGCAGACGGCGGGCGCCGAGCGTCAACCAGTGGGTCGCCATGGCACCAGGATCTTCCGAAAAGACGGTAGCCTGGTCCATCGCCCCCTGCTTGAGCCGCACGCAGTGGCCGTCTTTCAGATCGATCGCAGGAATAATCAGCATGTCGCGCAACGTGCCGGGCCGGGCGCAAGCCGGGCGCAGCGATCAGGAAGTGGAAGTATCAGAGGGTTCCGGTAAGGGCGGGCATTGCATCCTGCGGTGAGGCGGCATGCACTCCGTTCCACGAGACGAAATTGGACAGGAGCTTAAGCCCGGCGGTGTGACTCTTTTCCGGATGGAACTGGACGGCAAAGAGTGTAGCCCTCGCCACCGCCGCGGTAAACGGGAAGGGATATCGCGCCACCCCGGCGGTCAGCGACGGATCGGCCGGATCCACGTAGTAGCTGTGCACGAAGTAGAACCGGGTACCCGACGGAATGCCGTGCCACAGCGGGTGCGAATCGGCCATTTCGACTTCGTTCCACCCCATGTGCGGCACCTTCAGCTTCCGGCCGTCGGCCGATACCATGCCCTCCCGCGGAAAACGCCGCACGCTTCCGGGCAGGATGCCGAGGCCGGGCGTATTCCCCTCCTCGCTGTGCTCGAACAGCATTTGCAGCCCGATGCAGATGCCCAGGAACGGTTTGGTTGCCGCGGCGGCGATCACGGCCGCCCGCAGGCCCCGGGCATCGAGTTCGCGCATGCAGTCGGGCATGGCGCCCTGCCCCGGAAACACCACTCGCTCGGCCGCCGACACGACGGCCGGATCGTCGGTCACGCGGATATCGCGCCCGGGTGCCACGTGCTCCAGCGCCTTCGCTACCGAGCGCAGGTTCCCCATTCCGTAGTCCACGACCGCGATATGCATACCGACTCCCGACTACAACGAACCCTTGGTGGACGGGATGCTGCCCGCCGTTCGCGGATCCCGCTCGACCGCCATGCGCAGCGCCCGGCCGAACGCCTTGAAGATGGTCTCGGCTTGATGGTGCGCGTTGTGTCCGTGCAGATTATCGATGTGCAGCGTGACGGCGGCGTGATTCACGAAGCCCTGGAAGAACTCGTAGATGAGCTCGGTCTCGAGTTCCCCGATCATCGCCCGCGTGAACTCCACGCGCAGGAACAGCCCCGGGCGCCCCGACAAGTCCACGACCACGCGGGACAATGCCTCGTCGAGCGGGACATAGGCGTGACCGTAGCGGCGCACACCCTTCTTGTCGCCGACGGCCTTCGCGAACGCCTGGCCCAGCGTAATGCCGATGTCCTCGACGGTGTGATGGCCATCGATGTGCAGATCGCCGCGACATTCGATATCCAGATCGAACAGGCCATGCCGGGCAATCTGGTCCAGCATGTGATCGAGGAACCCGATGCCGGTCGCCAGCGTGGACACGCCAGTGCCGTCCAGATCGATCCGCGCGCGGATCTGGGTTTCCAGCGTGTTGCGCGCCACTTCCGCGCTGCGCGCCATCGATGCCGGGACGACCGGGTTGTCGAACATGTCAGGACTCCAGGCCGAGTGCGGCACGAAGCGCACCCAGAAAAGCAGCATTCTCTTCCGGAGCACCGACGGTCACCCGCAGGCAATCCGCCAGCAGCGGGTGCGCGCCGTCGAGCCGCTTGATCAACACACCGCGCGCCCGCAGCGCCTCGAACACGATGGAGGCCTGCGCGACGCGGAACAGCAGGAAGTTGGCGGCGCTGGGAAACACTTCAACCCCCGGCACCGCCGCCAGCGCGGCGGCGAGCAGCGCGCGCTCATCCCGCAGCAGCGCGGTCTGGCGATCGAGCGCATCGCCGTGGGCCAGCACCGTTTCCGCGACGCACTGACTCAGCACGTTGATGTTGTACGGCAACCGTACCTTGTCGAGCTGTCCGATCCAGTCCGGGGCACCGACCAGGAAACCCAGCCGCAGGCCGGCCAACCCCAGTTTCGACAGCGTCCGCATCACCAGCAGATTCGGATACTGCTCCAGCGCGGGCAGAAAGCTGCGCTCGGCAAACGCGTGATAGGCCTCGTCGACGACGACGATCCCCGGCGCCGCTTCGATGACCCGCCGGATGACCGCCGGATCGAACAGATTGCCGGTCGGGTTGTTGGGGTAAGCCAGGAAAATCAGGGCCGGCCGATGTTCGGCGATCGCGGCCAGCAATGCCTCGGCGTCGAGTGAAAAATCGGACGCGAGCGGCACGCCGACGAAACGCGCGCCGGCGAACGTCGCCAGCATCCGGAACATCACGAACGACGGCTCGACGCCGAGGATCACCGCACCGGGCCTCGCCACCGCCAGCGTCAGAATCTGGATGATCTCGTCGGATCCGTTGCCGATCATGACGTCGGCGGCCGCCGGAACGCCCATGGCGATGCGCAGGCGGCGCTTCAGTCCCTTCGCTTGCGGGTCGGGGTAGCGGTTCAGCGCGGCGTCCGCCGCGATGCGCGCCACTTCGGCACGCAACTCCGGCGGCAGGCCATACGGATTCTCCATCGCATCGAGCTTGATCAGCCCGCGGGCATCCGCGACGTGGTACGCCGACAGCGCAAGGATCTCCGGCCGCAGCACCGCGTCGGGCGCAGGTGCGGACGCATTGCCGGCGGACGGCTGGGCAGTGTT
>JAHCKV010000348.1 GCA_026125595.1 Burkholderiales bacterium
CCTTCTCCTTGCCCTTGTCCGACGCCTTGGCCGCGGGCTTGCCCTCCGCCTTCTTCGCCGCCTGGCGCTTCGGCGACTCGCGCACGAGGTCGTCGTAGTAGATGAACTCGTCGCAGTTGTTGATCAGCAGATCCGACGTGGATTTCTTGACGCCGATGCCGATGACGATCTTGTTGTTCTCGCGCAGCTTCGATACCAGCGGCGAGAAATCCGAGTCACCGGTCAATAGCACGAAAGTATCCACATGGGATTTCGTGTAGCAGAGGTCCAGCGCGTCGACGACCATGCGGATGTCGGCGGAGTTCTTGCCGGATTGACGAACGTGCGGAATCTCGATCAGCTCGAACGAGGCTTCGTGCATCGACGCCTTGAAGCCCTTGTAGCGATCCCAGTCGCAATAGGCTTTCTTGACGACGATGCTGCCTTTCAGCAGCAGTCGCTCGAGTACGGTCTTGATGTCGAACTTGTCGTACTGCGCGTCGCGTACGCCGAGCGCGAGATTCTCGAAATCGCAGAACAGCGCCATGCTGCGCGTGTTGCTGGTGTTTGCCATGAAATCAGGTCTCCGGGTTCTTGCGGGCGGCAGTGCCGCCGATGCCCAGTGCAGTGGCGAGGGCCAGCAGTTGAAAGAGGCCCACGCCCATGAAGAGCCAGGCCGGGTGATGCGCATCCATCACCGCGCCGAACAGCAGCGGTGAAACGGACAGTCCGATGTCGAGGCCGGAGTAGACGACGCCATAGACGCGACCAGTGGCGTTGCGCGGGGATGCCGCTCGCACCAGCAGATCGCGCGACGGGCCGGCCACCCCGGCGGCGAAGCCCATCACCGCCAACGGCAGGAACAGCAACCACACGGCGATGAGACCTGTGGCCATTGTCCATGCGGTGAGCGCGGCGACGACGAACGACGCGGCGATGACATGATCATGATGTCGATGCTTCGATGCGATGAAGCCGCCGACGACGATGCCGAGCGCGCTCGCGAGCATGTACGCGGTGATGCCGCCGGACGTGACGGCGAGCGGTGCGTCGTACAGCTCTTTCATCGCGGCTGGCGCAAAACTCTGGATGCCGCCCAGCGCCATGGCGCTGATCGCGAAAAAGCCGAAGCACATCCAGACGGCCGGCAGTCGCAGGAAGCGCAGCGCCGATTCGCGCGGGGCCCCGGCGTTGCGGCGCTCGGCCGGATCGACGGGATGCTCCCCGCCCAGCAGATCGCGGAACGCCAGCAGCGACGCGAGCACGACCGCGGCCAGCAGGGCGGCGGCCCACAGCGCGCTGCGCCAGTCGAGGGCCGTCGCGATGCCGACGAGGAATACGGGCGCCAATGCCCACCCGAGCGTGCCGGCGAGTCCGTGCGCGCTGAAGGCATGCGCGATGCGTCCGGAGCTGACGCGCTTGTTGAGCAACGTGTAGTCGGCCGGGTGAAACACGCTGTTGCCAAGACCCGCGATCATCGCGCCGGCCATCAGTGCGGGATACGTCGGTGCCAATGCCAGCACGACGGCGGAGAGGACGAGCAATCCTACGCCGGTGACGAGCACCGGATAGGCGCCGATCCGGTCGACGACGAACCCGGCGAGCGCTTGTCCGGTGCCGGAAACGACGAAGAACATCGTCATCAACAGGCCCAGTTCTGCATAGCTCAAGCCGAACTGGACCTTCAGCCACGGGAACAGCGGCGCAAGGATCAGATGGAAGAAATGCGAGGTGCCGTGGGCGATGCCGACGATGCCGATCACACGGGCATCACGGCGGAACGTCTGGTCGAGGGTCTGGGTGGTGGCGGACATGGGGTGCGACGGGGCGGCAGGGCCCGAGTATAAGCCCCGGTGTCGGCGCGGCCGCTGCATGTCACGCTATCTGCGCGCAATCGCAGTTGCGATAATCGGGGCGCGAAGCTGGCCGGGCAGCCGCCGTCCGTCTCGTACGGGTGGAGGAAAGTCCGGGCACCGCAGGGCAGGATGCCGGCTAACGGCCGGGCGCCGTGAGGCGACGGAAAGTGCAACAGAAAATACACCGCCGATGGCCCGCGAGGGATCAGGCAAGGTTGAAATGGTGCCGCCGCGCAAGCGTCGGGCCGCGCCGCAAGGCGCGTGACGGGTAAGAGCCCACCGCGTTCCTGGTAACAGGGGCGGCAGTGCAAACCCCATCCGGTGCAAGACCAAATAGGGGAGCGTTGGCGTGGCCCGCGTCGCTCCCGGGTAGGTTGCTAGAGGCCGCGGGCAACCGCGGTCCCAGAGGAATGGCTGTCACGGCGTGCGAGCGCCGACAGAACCCGGCTTACAGGCCAGCTTCGCACTTCCTTCCTTCCTCCGCGGGTCCCCGCCGGAGTCATATGTGAGTTATCGCGTGAGGTTATTGCGATAACTCGCTGTTTTTCATCACTGTGGCGTTTTTCTCCCCGAGTCTCAGGACTCGCCCGTAAGTCGTTGTCCCGCTTGAAAAACTTCTCAAGTACTCCTTGACCCTGTCCATTGTTGTGGATAGAGTGGGAAAAAGTTGGTTTAAGTGGGTTTTTCTGGAAAAATCCGCTCTCAATCAGGACAAAACCGTGTTCCAGGGCGCCGCCCAGCTCAACCTCGATGCCAAAGGCCGTCTGGCCGTGCCGACCCGGCACCGCGACCCTTTGTCTGTTGAGTCTGCCGGTAAGTTGGTACTAACCGCGCACCCTCATAAATGCCTGCTTCTGTATCCGGCGCCAGCCTGGGAGCCGATTCGCGCCCGGATCATGACCTTCTCGAGTTTCGAGCCGCAGGCGAGCCTGTGGAAGCGGTTGTTGGTGGGTTTTGCCGAGGATCTGGAACTGGATGCGAGCGGGCGGGTGCTCGTGTCGCCGGAGCTGCGCAAGTTCGCCGGCATCGACCGGCAAGTGATGTTCGTGGGACAGGGTTCCCACTTCGAAATCTGGGGTGTCGAGGCCTGGGAGGCGCAACTCGCGCAGTTGACCGAGCAATCGGACAAGGTGCCTCCGGGAATGGAGAACTTCGCTCTGTGACCGCGGCGCCGGGCACTGGGGGCGCGCATGCGCCGGTGCTCGCGGCGGAAGCGGTGGAAGCGCTGAACGTGCGGTCGGACGGCGTCTATGTGGACGGCACGTTCGGTCGAGGTGGTCACAGCCGGCGCTTGTTGGCGCAGCTGGGCCCGGCAGGACGACTGATCGCGATCGATCGCGATCCGGAAGCGGTGGCGGCGGCGCAGGCCATCACCGATCCGAGATTTCGCTGTGAGCGAGCGTGGTTCTCCGCGCTCGGGCAGGTGCTGGACCAGGCAGGGGTCGCACAGGTGGACGGGGTGCTGCTCGATCTGGGGGTGTCGTCGCCGCAGCTCGACGACCCGGCGCGGGGATTCAGTTTCCGCCGGGACGGGCCGCTCGACATGCGGATGGATCCCGAAAGGGGAGAGAGCGCGGCCGAATGGCTCGCGCAGGCGCGGGAAGACGAGATCGGGGAGGTCATCAGGACCCATGGCGAAGAACGGTTTGCTCAACCGATTGCAAGAGCGATTGTTGCGGCTCGATCGGGCGGGCCTGTCGACCGCACACGGCAACTTGCCCAGATCGTGGCAAAAGCCGTTCCCACGCGCGAGCCACATCAGGACCCGGCGACGCGCACCTTCCAGGCTCTACGGATTCACGTCAATCAGGAGCTTGAGGAACTGGCGCTAGCGCTGCCGGCCGCGTTCGCGCGGCTGGTGGTGGGAGGGCGGCTCGTCGTGATCAGTTTCCATTCGCTCGAGGACCGCGTGGTCAAACGTTTCATGCGCGATCTGTCGTCGCCGCCGGCGTTGCCGCGCCGGCTGCCGCTGCGTGCGGATCAGATTCCCGTGCCGCACGCGCGGCTGATCGGTCGCGCCGTGCGCGCCAGTCTCGACGAGGTTGCCGGAAACCCGCGGGCCCGCAGCGCGATCCTGCGCACGCTGGAACGGACATGACGCGGCTCAATCTGGTGCTCGTCGGCATCGCGATCCTGTGTGCGCTCGGCGTCGTCACGGCGCAGCACAAGTCCCGCAAGCTGTTCGTCGAGTTGCAGGCCGAGAAGACGGCTGCCCATCAACTGGACGTCGAATGGGGGCAACTGCAGCTCGAGCAGAGCACGTGGGCCATGCATTCGCGGGTCGAGCGTGTCGCCGGACAGTATCTGCACATGCGGGTGCCGCCGCCGTCGCGCGTGCGCATCGTGCAACCCGCCGGAGACGCGACGCCGTGAATCCCGCCGCGATTCCGCATCTGTCGCTGAAGCTGCCCGCATGGCGCACGC
>JAHCKV010000349.1 GCA_026125595.1 Burkholderiales bacterium
GTCGCCGCGGGTGAGTTTCAGTTCTTGCATCTCACTATCTGCGCGATTGAAAAGCTCGCGTAGCTGCGAGCGCGAGAGCAGAAATCGAAAGGTGCCGCCCGCGGTATGGAGTACGAGCACGCGCATGGTCGAGTCCCGCGTGTAGCGGAAGAACTCGCTGCCGATGACGGGAACCGCGGTGGTCTGTGGATCGCGGATGCTCATCGCCGACGAACTCTAATCAAGAAAGGGGCGAGCGGGGGTTCGTATGTGTGGGGCATAATCTACTTCCTACAAGAACACAACGAGGGGTTAGTGCCATGCGCGTCGTCGTCTTCGTGATCACTCTGGCGTTGCTGTCTGCTCTGTCTGGCTGCGCCACAAAGCACTACGGCCGAGTCGGCGTGCTTACTCCGCAAGAGAAAGCGTTTATGAATTGCCGGGAGATCGAGCTGGATATCATTCGCACGCAAGGCTTCATCGCTTACATCGACAAGGAAAGTGACTTCAGCATGCGCGACATCATGGCGATCTTCGGTGATCTGTGGATCGGCAACGCCATGGAGAAGAGCGCAGCCAAGCGCAGCGCCATGGAACGGTTGGGCGAGTTGGCGGGCCTGGCGATGGCGAAACAGTGCCCGGGGAGGACTGTGCCCAAGGATGGCTGATCCCTGGATCTTCGGATTTGATGGTGCACGTTCCATTTCCCTTTCCTCGCGGTCACTGACTGCGTCGGCACGGTTGTGACTCGTTAATCGGGTCACCAGCTGCGACGGGGCATCGGCCCGACGCTAACAGCGGGCAGCCGTAACCGGGAGGGACCCGATCGGTCGCGCGGCGTGCATGGCGCCTGCGCTCGCCATCTTTGCTGCGAGATCCGGCGAACAGCGTATCGAGGAAAGCCTCAACCTCTTGTGCGGTGATGCGTTTCGACATGGAACCCCCTGGTCTCTATCCCTCGGGCTCCACTGGTCAGGCACGGATTACGCCAGCAGCTTCATGAACCGGTCGAATTCGGTCTCGTCGATCGACTCCCGGCCCTCGTAGTACCCATAGAGCAGCGCGACGAATTCGGCAAAGCGCTCCGGCTCGACCTTCACCTTCTGCTTCTCCATCCAGCGGGATGCGCCCGTCATCACGGCGGCGAGCAGATCTGGCTTGACGCTCCCGGGCCGGGATTGTTCGACCACGTCGCGGCTATCCGCGATCGCCTCGCGGAGCGCCTGACTTGCACTCTCTTCGGGCGCACCGCCGTCCAGGCTGTGCTCCAGCCTTCTCAGTAGCTCTTGGTTAAGGCTCCGACCATTCGCTTTGGCTGCCTTCTCCAGTCGGTCGCGAAGAACCTTCGATGGGCGGATCGCTATAGGCGGGAGGTCACGGATCAATTCTCGGGGCATGAATCAAAGTGAATCACAAAGGCGTTGACACGCCCACGTTCACAATGGAACATTGAGAATCACAATGTTTCTCAGGGAGCCGAATCGATGAGCAGTCCCAAGCAGAGGGGATCTGGCCGTCAACCTCGTGTGCTCGCGTCGCTGCCCCCGTCGGAGTTTGCCCAATTGAAGGCGATGGCTCAGCGCGACCGACGCAGCCTTTCCAATCAAGTGAGCGTCCTCCTGTCCTGGGCGCTGGCCCAGGCGGCTCACCAGAAGTCCGCCTAAACCTCAGGAGCCACCCATGAATAAGCTCGTGCTGTCGCTGGACTTCGCCGGCGTCGTGTTGCCCATCGTCTCGGATGAGCAGGGCAGGGACGTGGTGCCCCTCAAGCCGATCTCGGATCTCTTCGGGCTGGAGTGGGCCCGGCAATTCAAGAAGACGTCGTCGAAAGACAGTACCTCCGTTGTACCTGCGCCCAATGCAGGTCCGACCGGCGATGATGACTGGGCCGCCGTGCGCCTGGGTCGCTGCCTCGTGTCGCTCCCCTGGGCCGGGCAGACACGCGAGATGGTCTGCATCCGGGTCGACCGTGTGGCTGCCTTTCTCAACACAATCAACCCGAACAAGGTCCATGCCGCCGGCAACGTGCGGGGCGCCGAATTTCTGACGCGCAAGCAGATGGAATGGGACGACGTGCTGCACGCCTACGAGCTGGCGAGCGGCCAGTTCCTGCAGCGGACCAAGGCCGAGGCCGCCGCCAAGGTGCTCAACATCCGCACCTACCTCGCCATCGCCAAGGAAAAGCGCGCGACCGAGAAGCCGCACGATCGCGCAGCGCTCGAAGCCCTGCAGGCCAAGGTCGCGACCGATCTGGGCATTGCGTTCCAGCCCGAGCTGACGCCGGCATCGAACGGTTGATCGGGGCGCGGACACCTTCATGGACCCGAGTATTCCTCGCCCCGCCGGCGCCCGATACGTGAAGCGCCTCGTGGCCATCACCGAGCGCCGGCCCGAGGCATTGGTCGACGTGTTCGAAGCCTTCCGTGCCCTCGTGCACGAAGCCGGTGTGCCGGCCCTGGCCGCGCGCATGGGCATGCCCCCGGGCGTGCTCTACAACAAGGCCAATCCGAACGAGAGCACGCACCACACGCCGACGCTGCGCGACGTGGTGCTCGTCTCGACGCTCACGCAAGACCACCGCGTGCTGCACGCCCTCGCGCACACGCTCGATCACGTTGCGATCCCCGTGCCCGATCTGGTCCACGTGGCCGACGACGCGCTGCTCGACCTGGTCGCGAAAACCCACGACGAGCAAGGCCAGTTCTTCGCGCTGATGCGCCTGGCGCTGGGCGATGGCGCGGTCACGCAGGGCGAGCTGCGCCACCTGCGGCGCGAATCGATGGAGTGGATCGCGGCAATCGTGGAGCTGGTCGCGCGCCTGGAAGGGCTGGTCGGTGAGTAAGCCGCCGCCGGCACCGCTGGTGGCGCGTGGCATCAAGCGGGTGCGCGACAACGTGCCCGAGGGGTCAGAACTGCAGGGCGTGGGTGCCGCCTTCGTGCGGTGGTTTCAACCGGAGATCGTGAAGTTTCTTCAAGGGGGAGAGCATGCGCCAGTCAAACAAGCCAAAGGCCGCGGAGCCCGCAACGCCGATCGAGCAGGCGAAGTCGATCGCCGCCGGAAAAAATCTGGTGGTGATCCCAAAGTTGACGAGTAGCGGCGGCGTGCGGTCGTGGTGCGTGTACCGGAAGATGGCCAGCCGGAACGTGTTCGTCGGCGAACGGGTCACGCCGGAGAAAACGCTCGCACTCGTGCGGCGGCTCGCCTGATGGCTGCCGATCTGTTCTTCCACGGCGACATGCGCGTGATCGATGCTGCACGGGTCGCCGCCTCACAGGGCTGCGTGATCGAGTATCGCGGCGGACGCTTTGTCGCGCGCCCCGTGCAATCGAGCCCCTCGGCCACGCGCTACCGGCCGTTCCGCCGCCCCGTGCGCTTCGTGAAGGGGCCCTACCGATGACCGGCGCCGTCGCGATGCCCGGCGTGCTGCACCGCTATTTGACGCAGGCCGAGCAACGCCGACTGCTCGGCGTGGTGGCCAACTGCAGCGGGTTCTACGCGCTGCGCGATCTGTGGTGGTTGCGGCTGCTGCTGGCCACCGGCCTGCGCGTGCAGGAGTTCTCTCGCGTGACAGTCGGCGACGCCCGCTTCGCACTCGCCACCGGTTGGCTGTACATCCCCGCGGCGCATCGCAAGGGCCGCGAGGGTGCGAAGCGCGACCATCACGTGCCGGTCACGCAGCCGGTGCGCGAGGCACTCGACGCGCTGCTCGCGATCAACCCGCAGATCGGCGGCGCGACGCCATCGGAAGACGATCCGCTGGTGTGGTCGCGTGTTGGCCGGCCCATGAGCGTGCGCAGCTATCAGGCGCGGCTGCAGTTCTGGGGCGCGCAGGCGGGGCTGCCAGGTGTGTCGCCCCATTGGCTGCGCCACTCACGGGCGATGAACATCATGCGCCGCAGCCGCAGCCACGACCCGCGCGGGGTGGTGCAGGGCGCCCTGGGGCACGCGTCGATCAGCTCGACGGGCATCTACACCCGCATCACGAAGGAAGACCTGCAGCGCGAGCTGGAGGTGGTGGACGGTGGGCGCGTGAAGCGCGCCGACGTTCGGGCGTTGTACCAAGCAAGGAGGGGTGATCAATGAGCAACGACATGCTGTTGCACGTGAGTGTCGCGGTGCTGACGGCCGCGGCGATTCTGATGCTGATCTCGGTGCGCGATGCGGTGGCTCGCTGGGCGTATGTGGTGGGCATGGTGTCGCACGGGTTCTGGGTGGTCGCGACGATCCAGGCCGAGCAGTGGGGCATGCTGATGCTGGTGGGGGTGTATTCGTGGATCT
>JAHCKV010000035.1 GCA_026125595.1 Burkholderiales bacterium
TCGTCCAACACCCCGTCGACCTGCGCCGTCGCCGATACATAGGCGCTCGCAGGAAGCGGGAGAAGGCACGCCAAAGCAATGGCCAGAACCCCTGTCGCGGTCAGTCTTCCAGACGAGATCATCGCAGCCCCCCTTCGTGGCATCACCCGGCCGCAGATTCGCCATGAAAATCCGTTCTGGCAAGGCAATAAGTCACACCTTTCGGGTGGTACGTTTTCCATGGCGGCCGCGTAAGCGGCATGCGCCGAGGCTGTTCGCGATTCGTCGGCGCACTTCGTTCCACCGGTGACGATCAGCCTCCGCTGATTCGGCTTCTTTCGGCGGCGAAGCCTCGCCCCCTTCAATCTCGCGTCCGGAAGATATTCGGCGCCGCGTCGGCCGCGATCCTCCTCGGTGCGGGTCCGCTCGGCTCAGCCCCGTGGATACTTCGGGGCGCGTCGATGAACTCTCTCGCCACTTGAGGCGGCGGTCGAGCTCCGCCTGGGCGAAAAAGCGCTCGCGGATCTCGCGCGAAAGCTTGTTCGACGCGTTCATCGCGCCATCTTCCAAGAGATCGAAGCCTCCTCGAACCCCGGGGAGGTTCAGCGCGCATATGCGAACCAACGGTTACGGCAGCTCGAAAACGAGCAACTCGTTCGACAGGCCGTCGCCTCCGCATCCTCGAGCCCCGGCAACGAAGTAGATTCGATCGGCGATGGTCGCGGCCCCGAACCCATGGCGCCCTTCCATGGACCGGAGCGCTCGCCAACGACGCGAGTTCAGGTCGTAGCCTTCGTTCTCGAAGTATGTCTTGCCGCTGCGACATTCGCCGCCATAGACCACGATCATGTCCCGGTGCAGCGCGGCTGCCATGGCACTGCGTGGCGTCGGCATCGGCGGCGCCGGATGCCAGGAGTCGGTGGCGGGATCGTATACATCGTGGTGAGCCGTGACATCGTTGAAGTTGCCGGTCCTGCCGCCCAGGACGTGGATCCGCCCCTTCGCCGCGACCGCCACGAGATGATCGCGAGCAACGGGCAGCGGTGCCGCGGGAGTCCACCTCCCTGTCGCCGGATCGAACACGTCGTGATCCGCCTGTAGCTGATCGTCAGGAGCGCGCCCGCCGATGGCATGAATTCGGCCGTTCAATGCCACGAGCCCGACCGAGGCACGAGGCTTCGGCAGCGGCGGGAGAGCCTTCCAGCGATCGGTGGTCGAGTCATACACGAACGCGTCCGCCTGGGCGTCTCGATGAATGTCCGCCACGAATCCACCCGCAACGTACAGCTTGCCGTCGAGGGCGGTGAGCCCCACGTGGGTGAGCTGGCGCGGCAAAGGGCTACGACGGTGCCACCGATCCTCCGCAGGGTCGTAGACCTCCACGAGGGAGGACGCGCCGCCCCCTTGCTTGTCGTTGCCGCTGGCGTCCTCCACCCCGCCGCCGACGACGTAAATCTTGCCGTCCAGCACCACCACCGCATGTTCAGCACGTGCCTGCGGCAGCGAGGTCGCGCTTGACCATGAGCCCGCGGACACCTCCGCGAACACATCCGCACACGTCACCGCAAGCATGCATCCGAAAGCCAATAGTCGTCGCATCGCGCCGCCGCTTTCGGCGCTGGTCCAGCGACGAAGAGACCAGCCCGGCAGCCGCAACAAGAAAGCCGATCGCGCAGTAGCGGGGAAAATCGATGCCATGTCTACTCCTTTACGAAGATGGACCGGCTGTGAATCAACGGGTCCATTTTCACCGGGGGTGTTCGTACCCGAAGTCGGGATAGGGTGCTTCGTCAGTAGGCTCAGATCGTATCCGTCAGGCTCGGTTCTGAGGCTCATGGATTGTCCGATTCGAACATGCGGTTTGGTCCTACGACCCGATCCATCGGATGGCGGCCCGATTGCTGTTGTTCCGCTGCCCACTCACGGGCGCACCTCACGGAGAACCCCATGAAACTCACCACCATCGCCCTGGCCGCGGCCACGGCCACGGCATTTGCGATCGCGCCTGCATTCGCCGATGACGCCCAGAAGAAATCCGACACGAAGACCGACTCGGGGCATCAATCGCAATCGCAGAAGAAGAACAACGATCAGACGACCCCGAACACCTCGTCACGCCCGGCCGATTCGTCCGACCAAGGGCAGCGGCCTTCGGGCGCCGCGGGGAACGGGTCGAGCCAGACGAGTCCCGGTGACAAGTCCGGACCGGGAGACGCTTCCACCGGGGGCCGCCCCAATTCCGCCGGCGATCCGAACACCGGCGGCAGCTCCAGCGGTCAGCAACCCCAGAAGAACTGAGCCAAACGAAGGGGCCGCAAACGCGGCCCCTGATGTTGTTCTTTTCGCACGACGCGCCCGGCAACAAGCCGGACGCGCCGTGGATCGGTACCGCCCTGGTATCTATCGATCTTGCACTTTCTTCTGCGCCTTGCCGATTGCGCTCTGCACTTTGCCGGCGTTCTTCTCGACGGCGCCTTCAACCTGCGTGGAAGGCTTGCCCGTAACCTTGCCGACGGCTTCCTTGATGGCGCCCTTCGCCTGCTTCGCCGCTCCTGACACTTGATTCTTGTTCATGGCTCGCTCCTGGGTACTCGGCACCGGGAATGTCCCATGCCTCTGGTAGCCATCCGCAACCGGTATGCCCGAGGTCGAAACATCGCCCGCAACCCAGCCCTGTCGGCCTGGAAAGCGAGTCCCACAGAAAAAATCACCGCCGCTGCGCCCGGCGCCATGCTGCCGGAGGCAATCCAGTGGCCCGTTTGAACGCCCGCGAGAAGGCTGCTTCGGAGTCATAGCCGACCTCCTGGGCGACCGCGGCGACGCTGGAATGCCTCTCCCTGAGCAGTCGGGCACCGCATTGCATGCGCCAGTTGGTCAGGTATTGCATGGGGGCGATCCCGGCCAGCGCAACGAATCGCTCGTGCAAAGTCGAGCGTGACAGGCCCACACGCTGACCCAGTTCCTCCAATGTCCAAGGTTCGGCCGGATCGCTATGCATCATGCCGATGACACGGCCGATCTGACGGTCACGCAACGCGCCGAGCCAGCCCTGCGCTTCCGGCGGTAGAGCATCCAGGTAGCGACGTGCCCCGTCCACGAAGACCATTTCACTGACGCGTTGCAGCAGTGCCGTTCCGCCCGCACGTCGCTCACCGGATTCCGCGGCGGCATGTTCGAGCATCGGCGCTACCCAGGGGCGAACGCCTTCTGCAGGCAGGTGCATCAGTCGCGGCAGTGCATTGATCAGCGGATTGAACGGCCGCAGATCGCAGGCGATGAAACCGCACACCAGGATGGTGCTTGCCTCTTCGGCTGGAAGCCCGACCCCGGCTTGGAACATGCCGCCGCGATAGGTAACGGGAATCGGCTTCGGATCGTCGATGACGCGAAACAGCCAATCGCCCTTCTCGATGGGTGCCAACCCGGGCGCACTCGACACGACGTGCTCATCGCCATGGGGGAGCATCACGATGTCGCCCTCTCTCAACCGCAATGGCGGCTCGCCGTCGACCGCGATCCAGCCTTCTCCCTTCACGAACAGGTGGTACTCGATCACGTGCTCGGCGCCTGGCATCACGGCCGGTCCCATCTCGTGCGAGGGCGCGGCGAGGGCCGACCATTGATCGCGACAGGTGACGTGAAAGAAAACCGACCCTCGCAACCGCACACTGCGCAGTACATCAGACAGGGGATCGAGCGTCGTCATCGAGCCGGCCACCCGGATTCGGACGAATGAGCAAATCGGGGCAACACCCGGCAAAGCATCCGGGGCCGCCAGTCGGGATGATCCTCACACCGACCGCTGCCGCGTCGGCAACCATCTGATCCAAAGGACTCGAGCATGACATCGATCACCGCTACCCCCGCTAGCCCCGTCGCCACTCCGGACTACGCTGCCATCAAGCAGCGCCAACAGGCCACCTGGGCCAGCGGGGATTTTGCCATCGTCGGCACGACCCTGCAGATCGTGGGCGAGATGCTGGCCGAATCGACCGATATCCGCGCCGGCGAACGCGTCCTCGACGTTGCCGCAGGCAATGGAAACGCGACCTTGGCAGCCGCTCGCCGATTCGCCCAGGTGACGTCCACCGACTATGTGCCGACGCTGTTGGAGAAAGGACGCCAGCGTGCAGAAGCAGAAGGCCTCAACGTGCACTTCGAGGTCGCCGACGCCGAGGCCCTCCCCTACGGCGACGCCAGCTTTGATGTGGTGCTGTCGACGTTCGGCGTGATGTTCGCCCCCGATCAGGCGCGCGCTGCGCGGGAGATGCTTCGGGTCGTGCGACCGGGCGGACGCATTGCGATGGCCAACTGGACGCCTGACGGCCTCATCGGCCGCTTGTTCAAGATTGTCGGTGCCCATGTGCCGCCGCCGGCCGGCTTGCGCTCGCCTGCACTGTGGGGGACCGAGTCCCACCTGGCGGCATTGTTCGGACCGCGCGCCCGCGAGCTGCGCGTCGAACGCAAACTGTTCCCGTTCCGCTATCTGTCCGTTGCACACTTCATGCAGGTGTTTCGCGACTTCTACGGTCCGACCCACAAGGCGTTCGCCGCACTGGATGCGGCCGGTCAGGCCGCGCTTGCTGCCGACATGACCGCTCTTCTGCACGAACTCGACATCGGCGGCGGGAACGGACTGGTCGCTCCAAGCGAGTACGCGGAAGTGGTCATCACCGTGGACTGAGAGTTCGTCCAGCGAACTCTGCAACTGACGGTCATCAGCGCGGCGAGCGGCCCGCGCTGCGCCCGAACATCACTGGAAGCTCTGCGACGCCGGCTTCCAGTGATCGATCTGCTTCCCGTTCCTCGAAGCTCGTGAATCGCCCAATACCGCGACTGCGGCGCCGTGCATGGAAATCATCTGTACACCGACCGACGATGGGCCACGTACTCGCCACGCAGCCACCACTTAACCCAAATCCCACATGTCTGCCCCACACCGCACCACTTCGAAGCGCCGCCCGCGCGATGCGCGTGGAATACCGTTGAG
This sequence comes from Burkholderiales bacterium, assembly GCA_026125595.1. GTDB lineage: Bacteria > Pseudomonadota > Gammaproteobacteria > Burkholderiales. Next base: position 4,970 of record JAHCKV010000035.1, read on the forward strand.
CGGAGCAAACGCCGCCACCGCGGCAGCCTACGAACGCGCGCTGGCCGCCGCCCGCACCTGGCGCCTGGATCCCGAAGCACCGCTCGATTGCGCACTGCGCGATGCACCGGACTTCGTCATGGCGCATGCGCTGCGCGCCTACCTTCTGATCTGCAGCCGAGATCCGCGAGACCATCGCGTCGCGCGGTCGATCCTGGATGCAGCGCGGCGTCTGCCCGCCGATCGTTGCGAACGCCTGCATCTGGCCGCGATCGCCGCGGCGTTCGACGACGATCTCCGGCGCATGCGTGAATGCCTCGACGAACTGCTGGAGGCCCGACCGCATGATCTGCTCGCACTGCAAGTTTCTCAGGCGATCGACTACTTGACCGGCGACTTCGTGCGCATGGGCGCCCGCGTCGATGCCACGTTGCGGCACCTTTCCACACAGCTGCCGGGGTACAGCTCGGTGCTCGCCATGCACGCCTTCGCGCTGGTCGAGAACGGCGATCCCGCACGCGCCGAGGACACGGCGCTCCGCGCGCTGGAAATGGACCCGCTCGACGCGCGCGCACACCACGCGATGGCGCACGTCTTCGAGATGTCGGACCGACCGGAAGACGGCCTCCGTTGGATGCAGGCACACCGGGCCGCGTGGTCCCATGGAACCGTCCTCGTCACGCATGGCTGGTGGCATACGGCGCTGTTCCACCTGGCGCGCGACGACATCGGTCCAGCGCTCGCGATCTACGATCAGATGGTGCAGGGCCCCTGCCCGGCGCTGTCGGATCTGATCGATGCCGCATCGCTGCTCTGGCGCATCCGGCTGCGGACGTGCGATGTCGGCGCGTGTGCAGCGAACTTGGCCGCGGCGTGGGAACCACGCATCGACGACCGGAGCTGCAGTTTCGCCGATGTGCATGCAATGCTGGCGTTCGGGCTGGCCGACGACGCAGAGCGGGCCGAACGGCTCGAGGCAGCGCTCGTGCGAAGTGCCGCACGGTCGACACGCCATGGAATCACGACCAGAGAACTCGGTCTGCCCGCCGTTCGCGCGTTGCGCGCATTCGTGCGTGGCGACATGATGATGGCCATCCCGCTGCTGGCCGGCCTCCCGCCAATCGTGCACCGGCTCGGTGGTAGCCACGCACAGCGGGACGTGTTGCATCTGACGCTGCTCGCTGCGATCGACGGTATCCGGCGACCTCGGCGGACCGACCTGGGTGTTCTTGCGCCTTTCTCCCCTGTCGAAGCGCGCGCTGCGCCGGCCCTTTCTTCCGATGTTCGACGGCCATCGCGTGCCGTCACGCAGGTGTGAGCGGAGAATGAATGACGCCGGGGTTTCCGGAGAGCACCGGGCTCGAGTCAGACCGTCTTGGCCGACTCCCGTTGTTGCCGATAGTTACGACTGCTCCAGTTCCGCCGGCGCGATGCGGCCGATCGGTTTCTGAACAGCACAGGCAACCGTCGTTCCGCGTTTGGCGCGATTCCCTGCAACACTGCACTCGGTTCGGCGGGTTGCCGATAAGTCTGCTGCAGCTACTGCCAGGCCCTCGTTGTGATGATTCGGGCGAGCACCGGATGCCATCCGGACGCCCACGTGGGGCGTGCTCCGCCTTGCTACGGTCACGGCAACCCGCAGCGGGAGACGGACATTCATCCACGCAACACCGCCTCGACCGTGGCGATGTGGATGTTCGTCCGCCGCATCATCGCTTCGAAAGCGCACCTGGCCGCTGCGCGATGCAGGTCGGCCATCGCGGCGTGAGCACATGACATGATCTGCCACGACCACACCTCGCCGTGATGGACCCCCGGACCGCCATTGAGCCTGCTGCACGGAATGCCGATCCCGGTACATTCGTCGTTCCCTTCAGTTCCGCGTCCAGAAGATCTTCGGCGCGGCGTCGGCCGCGATCTTCCTCGGTGCAGGTCCGCTCGGCTCGGCCCATTGGAACGCTTCCGCGGATTGCGCCGCGTTGCTACCGCGAAGGCCCCATCCAGCAGGGAGGTTGACGCGGGGCGCGGTGAACGGCGTCGTGTACGCCTTGCCGCTCGGACGATGCTCCTTCTGGTGGCTCCCGATCGCCCCATCGCGATGGCCGGATGCCGCAGTGGTGGCTTCCGGATTCACGAACCAGTCGTTGCCTGCGCCGCCCCAGTTCACGGCGGGGGCCGCTGGTGCATTCGGCACGGCGGACGCATCGACGGCCGCCGCCGGATCCGCCTCGAGCGCCGACGCGACGCTCGCAAAGTCGTTGCGCGTATCGAGGGAGACGTTCGGGGTCAGGTCGTGCGGACCATACGTCGCTCTCTTGTTGTCATCGGTGACGGTGAAGCCCCAGTTGACCACCGGACGCAAAGCCGCGTCGAGGCTCGCGTGGATGACCGGTGATGTGACGGCATCCTGATCGTCGTTGTTGTCGAGCGCTACCAGGCCATCCAGTTCGGTCCACGCATTGGTGGAGCTCTTGAGGGGCTGGACATCCTCCGAGTAATGCAGCTTGGTGTACAGCGACACGACGCTGGCGGGATCGAATCCGGCGTTCAGGGTCAAGCTCGAGCTGGCATCGACCGAAGCGTTGTCACCGAACTGAACGACGACGTTGTCTTCGGTGAACATGAATGTATTGGCCGACAGCTGGGCACCGAACGCGGCTGCGGTGACCCAGGCGAAGGAACTCACGTTGATGTCGTACAACGTGCGAGCGGTGACCACGATGGTCGGCGCCGTCAATGCGCCATCGATGAAGACCGTGGTGGCGGCCGGCGTGCTTTGGCTTTGCGTGTTCAGCCCGATGCGGAAGTTCGATTGGGAGGCGGCCTTCCCGGATACCGAATCGCCCTGGCCGGCATGGAAGGTGGTGTTGTAGGCGCCCTGCCCTTGGTTGTCCGTCAATATGTCGGAGCCGCTGCTGTGCGTCTCGCTGGACGCTGCGACCGTGATCGACTGGGCATCGACGCTGGCGTTGCCGTTGACGATCACGCTGGTGACGCGGCTCAGGACGACATCGGTCGTCGCCGTGCCGTTGGTATTGACACCCTGCCCGTCGCTGCCGGCGGCCAGCGGGGTGAACGACTCCACGCTCGTTGCCGTGACGTCTGCGTTTCCGCCGGCGCCGACGATGGCACCGCCGGCGATGAAGGTCGTGGTGACCTTGGTTGCGACAGCACTCCCATAGGCCGCGCTGTCGGCGACGAACGCGGCGTTGGGCCCGGTCAGCGCTTCCGGATTCGACGCCGTCCATGATTCGGCATTCAGCGTGAAATCACCGTCGGCGTGGATCTGCGCCGTGGTCGCCAGCGGAGCATCGGGATCATGGAGATACGCCTCGGCATCGCCGATGAACGCCAGCACCGTGGCCGTCTGGTCGACGTATGCCTGGGATGCCAGATTGTCCCCACCGGCATACACGCCCTGCGAAGCCGTCGAGGTGGCCTGCGCACTGGTGGGATCGTCGTCGGCACCCTCGGAAGCCTGGACGGTGATGTCGCCGCCGTTGGTGGTCGCGATCGTGCCTTGGTCGACATAGGCCAGTACGGTCGAATCGAGTTCGGCGTAGCTGTAGTTGTAGCCAACGTTGACGGCACCGAGGCCCAGGATGCCGAGGGCGCTGGCTTCGGCCGCGGTTCCCAGATGCTGCGCCTGGATCGTCACGTCCCCGGCCGCGGTCACGTCGCCTCGCATAGGCGGCGATGGTGTCGGTGATCGTTGCCGTCGCCACGGTGCCCTCGCCGGAACCGATCAACGTGTAGCCCGCGTTGGCGGTGGAGGTCGCGACGACGGTCTCGTCGGCATCGGCGAGAACCTTCACGTTGCCCGCATTCACGGTGTTGCCGGCACCGACATACGCTTCCACCGAGCCGTCGACGACGGCCGTGGCGAAGCTCGCCGCTGCACTGAGTCCGATCCCGAGCGAGTAGCCGTTGCTCATGGCCGTGCTGTTCACGCTCGAATAGGCCGCAACCTCCACGTCCCCGGGTGTATCGAGCCGACCCGCGACGGTTCCGCTGTCGATGCTGGCGCTGACCTGGGGCGACACGGTGACGGTGGTGACGTTGCCGACGGCGGAGGCACCGATACCGCCCGCGGATGCATCCGAGGTCCCATTCGTCGTCACGGTCGAGTCGGCCGTGACGCTGACGGCGGCGGCGCTGACCGAGGCGCTGGCAAGCTGCGCGGTGGTACTGCCGGTGCTGCTGATATCGACCACGCCGACCCCGCCGGCCACGACACCGATGTCGACGCCGTAGGCCCACCCGGTCAGATCGGCCACCGTCGCGGCACCGACGTTCAGGCCCTGATCGGCCCGCTGAATATCAGCCTCGACACCGACGAACGCCGAGACTGCGCTCGCATCGTGGACCATCGCCACCTGAGCCCCCAGCGCGACGGCGCCGAGCGTGCCGCCCGCAGCGGTGCTGTTCGCGTATCCGAACGAAGCGGCCGTCACGTCGATGCTGCCGGACACATCGACGGTACCGTCCATCAGGGCCTGGACGGTGTCGCCACGATTCAGGATGCTGACCGAAGCGCCGACACTGGCGATGCCGACGGATGCTCCGCCGGCCAACTGGTCGGCGACGACGGTGGTAGCGGCCGCGACATCCAGGTCGGCGGCGGCAATGACGGCCCCTTGTGCGATCGCCGCCGTGACGCCCGACGTGCTGGTATCGGCGAACGCCGCTTGCACTGCCCCGTTCGGTTGCGCAGCACCGTAGTCGGTGGATGAGCCGGCCATCAGACTGGCGACCTGCCCGCTGTTCGCGCCGCCGGTATTGCCGTACTTGCCTAGCAAGGTGGTGACGTCGGTCCGGTTGGTCTGCCCATCGGCGGACGCCGCCGCGCTGCTGTAGCCACCGCCACCCTTGTTGTAGTTCAGCGCGTCGGCCGACTGCTGCGTGTCGGAGTAGGTGGATTCGATCCCGGTGCCCAGTGCCCACACCGACACCGAGCCGTCCACACCGACGGCTCCGGCGCCTGCGCTCAGGGCGTAGCTGCGCAAGCGGTTGAGTCCGAGCGCGAACACGTCGACTTCGCCGGTGGCGCTGACCGTCGAACCGCTGCCGATGGTCGCGTCGACGTCGTTGTGAATCTTGCCGACGTCCACGCCGGCGCCGATACCGACGGCCCCGAGGCCGAGACCGCCCCCGATGGTGAAGGCCTTGGCATCGTTGTCCGCCGTGATGCTCACTGCCTGGCTGGCGGAAGCGCCGCTCTTCTGGTTGATCGCCACGTTCGCGCCGACCGCCGCGGCCGTGTCGGAGTCGATCATCGTGTAAACCGCTGCAGCGCCGGCACCGAAGTAGAAACCCGCGCCGCCGCCTATCGCAATGCCGGTCACGTCTTCGGACGAACTGGCCTGGATCGCCACACCCTGCAGCTGCTTGGTGTTGTAGCCGGAATTGTCGCCGGTGTAGGTACCGTCCGGAACCACGAGTGTGTCGGTGCCATGGGCCAGACCGTCGACGGCGGAGCCTTCGAACAGCTCAGCCCGGGTGTCCTTGGTAATCAGCGTCACCACCGTGGAACCGCCGAAAGCCCCGCCTGTCAGTCCGATGGCGACGTCGCCCGTCACGGCGGCCGTCACGGTGTCGTCCTCGGCGGCGACCAGCACATTGCCGCCGGCGGACATGGTGGCGACACCGCTCGAGACGCCGGCGAACGTGCTGTTGTCGACCTCGATCACGGTGGCGCCGACATCGAGACCCACGCCGGCCGAGGCGGCGAATCCCGCGGTGATCGTCAGAATGTCTTCCTGGGCCTGGGCATTGATGATCAGGTCGCCGTCGGCACCGGCCGCGATGCTGGTGTTGCCGCCCGCGATTTCGGTCTTCGTGGTCATGTCGATCAGCGTGACATCCGCACCGGCAGCACCGCTGACCGTACCGGACACCGCGCCCGAACCGGTCACGCCGAGCTTGTGCAGGTCGGCACCGGACGCCAGCACGACGTCACCATCGGACACGAGCGTCACGTCGGGCAGGATTCGCGTCGTGGTGTCCATCTTGAGGACGTTCACACTGGCATCCACGTCCACCGCCGCCGTGGTGGCTCCGCCGACGGCGAAGGTGATGGACTTGAACTTGCCCGTGTTGATCGCGCTCACCGCGATGCCCCGGGTGCTCTCGAACACCGGTGCGGCCGTGCGTTCCTCGTGGAGATTCCGGTTGTCGATGGACGGCGCGTTGCTGTCGCCGGTCTGCTTGCCCGTGTCGATGCTGACGTTCGGCGGTGGCACATCGCCGTTCTGGCCGGACGGGGCGACGAACCCCACCGCGAACTCGCCGGTGGCCGCTTCGATGGCACTCCGATCGGCGCCGGCATGGGCCGTGAGGCTCACGCCACTGGCGATGGCGGCGTCCACCTTCTTGGATTTGACGTCGATCACCCCGACGGCCGCACCCACGCTGGCATCGATGCCGATCGAGACCCCGCCGGGGATCTGGTTGAGCACCGTATCGTCCTGGGCCGACAGCAACGCACTGCCACCGACGATGATGTCCGTCGCATCGGTGTCGCCGATGGCCGCCGTGGTGCTGAGATCGAGTACATAGGCCGACGCAGCGCCGGCAATGTCGGTGGTGGCAAGCAGGCTGGCCCCCAGGGCGACCGAGACCAGATCCTCGTTCGACAGTGCCTGCACGCTCAGCCCGCCCGACAGCGTGACATCGCCCTCGGGTGCGAACAGCGCCTGCGTATCCTTCGTGAGACTGACGACGTCGACGCCCGCTCCGACGCCGGTCTGGCCCAGCAGTGCCAGCGCTCCGGCGCCGCTGCCCACGTGGGTGTCGTCGTAGGCGAGGACGTTGACATCGACGGCATTCGTGCTCGGCAGGCTGACGCCGTCGCCCACCAGAGCCTGGGTCGCCTTGTCCACCATCGTCACGGTGACGGATCCGGCGCCGGCAAGATTCTCGTTCGGCGCAATGGAAGCGCCGCCGCTGGCGCTGGTGATGGTATCGGTGGACACGGCCGTCACCGACAGACCGGTGAAGTCCGGATCATCCTGCAGCGCTCCAGCCGAAGCAGTCTTGATGTCGATCGGTGAATTGGTTCCGCCGAAGCTCACGGAACTGTTGCGCACCCAGGCCTGGGTCCGGTCGGTGCGCAGCAGCGTGGCGTTGGCCACACCCACGGCACCGCCACCGGGGAAGAACTGGGCTGCGGCGGCCAAGGTTCCAGCCGCGGTGATGAAACTCAGGTCGCTTTGTGCCGCCACGTTCACGCTGCCCGGCGTCACCACCGTTGCCGCCCCGCTCGTGTCGTCGGTGCCTGCTACCCAAGCTTCAGTCGTCGTATCCACCGCGTTCACGGCGATCGACGCGCCAAGGGTGAAGTTCTGCCCGCCTTCCGCGCCCACGGCCACGCCCGTCACTTCGCCAGTGGTATCGGCCGTCACCGCCACGGTGCCACCGCCATTCACGGTCGCCACGCCGATATAGGCCTGCGTGCTGGTACGGATGTCGTTCACGCTGACGGCTGCACCACCGGAATTGGTTCCCGCCGCCAGTTCACCGGCGGCGGCCGTGAAATCGGCGCCGTGGCTGGCGGAAACGAGGGTGGCCCCATCGACATCGACGGATTGCGTGCTGCTCAATCCGTCGATGAACGCCGTCACCCTATCGTTCACCGTGTTGACCCCGGCCGAACCCGCGACACCCGTGCCGTTGGTCGATACCCCGAGTCCGGCGGATGTCGCAGTCATGCGGCCGTCGATACTCGCGGTGATCGACAACTTCTGCGCGGTCAGATTGGAGGATTCCACGAAGGCCTGCACCGGCAGATCGGTCTGGTTGTAGGCGACGCCGGCACCGAGCGAGAACGTGCTGCTCTTGCCCGTGGACAACGCCACTTCGCCGCCCACGGCGATCAGCGTCTGATCCAGCACGGCGTTGACCGTGACGCTGGCCGACGGATCGGTGCTGGCGTACACGTCGGAACCGGTGATCGACGCCTCCACCGCGTTGCCGGACGGAACGCCGAGGTCATTCATCGCCACCGTCCCCGAGACGCCGACGCTGCTGCCCTGCCCGAGGGAGCCGGCAACAGCCACGATCCGGTCCTGGTCCGACGGATCGGTGATGCGTGCATCGACCACGAGAACGCCCGTTCCGCTCTGGTTGATGCGGGAATCCCGAATCTGGGCGGCCACACTCTCGCCGACGGAATCGTTGTGGGTGATGTTCAGCGCAATGGACGCGCCGATGCCCTGCTTGCCGCCGAACGAGGCGGCACCCGCCAGCGCGTAGATCGGAATGGCATCCGCCGCCGTGACCTTGATGTCGCCGGCGGTCGTGATGCTCGTGCCCGTCAGGTGCGCTTCGGTCGCGGGCGTGACCCGATTGATGGCCACCGATCCGGCGATCTCGGCGGAGCCGTCGGCGTGATTGATGCCGCCGGATCCTCCGGCCGCCACCGCCGTGGCGAAGCCCCCCTGGATGGCACTGACCACCACCGATTCGCTGCCGTATGGATTGACACCCATCACCAGTGTCAGCTCGCCGCTGTCGCTGCGGATTTCCGCCAGTGTCGTCGCATCGAAAACGTTCTCGCTGTAGGAACCGGCCAGACCCGCGCTGCTGGATTCCCCCTCCGCAATGGCCGCTGAGCCGGTCAGCGCCAGCAGTTCCGTATCGTTCTCTGCGCTGACCGAGAGGTAGCGAGCGACATTCAGGGTCGCATCGAGGTTGACGACTGCCAGGGTGGTGTCGCTGACCTGATTGAAGACCACGTCGCCGGATACCGCCACTCCGTAGTGGCCGACTGCCGGGGCCGGGCTCGGGTTGACCGGCCCGTTGATGGACGGGTTGTTCGGGTTCGGCGCCGACGCCGAGAAAGTGCCGCCGGGGGCTGTCTCGTCGTTGTCGGCCACGGCGGCGGCAAGCGCGATGCCGATGTACCGACCGCTGTTGATCGCCGACACGTCGAGGCTGGTGACGTTCATGTCGCCCCCCTCCGGAGTCACCCCGGTCGGCGCGCCCACGTAGGCCTGGGTGTTGCGGTTGATGTCGTTGTAGACGATGGACGCACCGAGGCCCAGGTTCTTGCCTTTGATCACGTCGCCCACGTAGGTCGGCATGACGGTGGTGTCCTCGGCGTCGACCGAGACCCCACCACCCTCGATCACCGCACCGGCCTCGATGGCGGCCACGGTGTCCGCGGTCTGCTGCGTGTAGGCCGCACTGCCGCTCACGCCGAACTGACCGGATTCCGCCCCGGACTGGAGAATGCCCAGCACGAACACATCGTTGTACGCGCTGATCGAAAGCTCGCCGTTGGGCGCCGTGTAGATCGACGTCGCCGTGCCATCCGCATCGGTGCCGTGGATGATCGCGTGGGTCGTGCTGTTGAGATCGAGCTGACGATACGCACCGCCGAAGGCGGCCTTGCCACCTTGCGCGCCGAACGGCTGAAGGGAATTGCTCGGACCCGAACGCACCGACTTGATGATCCCTTCAGGCGACAGGTCGTAGTCGAAGATGCCGCCCACGTTGATCATCTTCAACTCGGTTTCGGCGTTCAGGCTGATGCCCTGCGTGTCGCTGCGGTAGGAGGCGTTCTGGTTGATCTGGGCGCCGCCCATCACGTCGATCGTGGCGAAGGCGTTGCGATGCTGGAAGTCCACCGCACCGGCGATGGAGATGTCCGCGTTGCTGTCGTTGTCCACCGCCCGCGCCCACGAGTTCACCAGATCCTGCTTGAGCAGGAAGGCATTCCCCAGGAAACCGGACAGCGCCGTGAGTGGACTGCTTTCGAACTGATTCAGAACGTACTCGCCGAAGGCTTCGGGGCTGTCCAGCGGCGCGATGAACGGATAGCTGACCGTCGCACTCATACTGATGGCGCCGGAGGCGTCCA
>JAHCKV010000350.1 GCA_026125595.1 Burkholderiales bacterium
TCGTGGCCGGTACCAGTACGGTGATCGCCATGGTGCTCGGCACGTTGTGCGCCTACAGCCTCGCACGGTTCCGCACCGGCGGCGAGAATCTCGCCAACTGGATCATCTCGCAGCGCATGGTGCCGCCGATCGCCGTGGTGTTCCCGATCTTCCTGCTGTACGTATGGCTGAAGCTCGTCGATACCTACGCCGGATTGATCCTGCTCTACACGGCGTTCAACCTGCCCTATGTGATCTGGATGATGCGCGGTTACATCCTCGACATTCCGAAGGCGCTCGAGGAATCGGCGATGGTCGACGGCTGCACGCGCTGGCAGGTGCTGTGGAAAGTCGTCTTCCCGATGTGCCGCGCCGGTCTGTTCGCGACGGCGATCTTCACGTTCATCTTCGCGTGGAACGACTTCATCTTCGCGTTGATCCTGACACGCACCGAAGTCACCACCTATACCGTCCAGGTGACGCACTACTTCGGCGGGCAATCGAATCTGTGGGCGAAGATATCCGCGATGTCCGTGCTCGGCACGCTGCCCATCTTCATCATCGTCGGTTTCATGCAGCGCTATCTGGTGCGCGGCATCTCGCTCGGCGCCGTCAAGGGGTAGTCAGGTTTCAACCATGGCCGATCTGCGCATCTCGCAACTGCACAAGTACTACGGCACCGTCCATGCGGTGAAAGGCATCGATCTCGAAATTCCGGCCGGTGAATTCACCGTTCTGGTGGGACAGTCAGGCTGCGGCAAGAGCACGTTGCTGCGGACCATCGCCGGGCTCGAGGACGCCGACTCGGGTCGCATCGAGATCGGCGGTCAGCCGGTGACGGATCTTCCTCCGCGCGATCGCGACATTGCGATGGTGTTCCAGAACTACGCGCTGTACCCGTACATGACCGTGTACGACAACGTGGCCTTCGGGTTGAAGGCGCGCAAGACGCCGCGCGACCAGATCGACGGCAAGATCCGCAAGGCGGCCGCGATGCTCGGCATCGAGCATCTGCTCGAACGCTACCCGCGGCAGCTCTCCGGCGGGCAATTGCAGCGCGTGGCGATCGGCCGTGCCATCGTCCGCAGCGCCCGGCTGTATCTGTTCGACGAGCCGCTGTCGAATCTCGATGCGCAACTGCGCGAGGAGATGCGCGGCGAGATCAAGCGCCTGCACCACGAACTGGGCAAGACGATGATCTACGTCACCCACGACCAGATCGAGGCGATGACGATGGCCGACCGCATCGTGCTGCTGCGCGACGGCCGCATCGAACAGCAGGGGAGTCCGCTCGACCTCTACGAACGGCCGGCAACCCGCTACGTCGCCGGCTTTCTCGGATCACCCGGCATGAACTTCATCGAGGCGACGCTGGTTGCCATCGGCGACGGCCTTGCAGTGCGGCTGACCGACGGCGCACAACTGGCGTTGCCGACCCGTCGCGCGACGGCCCTCGCCGCCCATCGCGATCGCAAGTTGATCGTGGGCATCCGGCCGGAGCATCTGAGCCGCGCCGCCAGTGATCCGCGTCCCGGTCTCGCCCGCATCGATGCGACCATCGATCTCGTGCAGCCGACCGGTGCACGTACATACGCGACGTTCAGCCTCGGCGGTACGGCAGTCGTGGCCGAGTTGCACGCGCATGACGTGTCACAGCCGGGCGAACGAATACCGATCGACGTGAACATGAACCGCGCCGTGCTGATCGATCCGACCACCGACGCGGTCCTGTCGGCATCCTGAACGTCCGGAGTCCACCATGGCATCCAAACCTTCGCGCGCCGTCGCCCGATGCGGCACCGAGCAACCCGATGTTCCCGGCCGCATCCTGACCGCCGGGCCGTTGAGCGTCGAGCTCGACAACGGTCAGTTGCGCTATCTGCGTGTCAACGGCGTGGAAGCGCTGCGGGCACTGGGCTTTCTCGTGCGCGACGAGAACTGGGGCACCTACGTCCCGACCGTGACGGGACTGAAGATCGATCAGCGCAAGAACGGCTTCTCGGTCGCGTACCACGCGGACTGCGGGCGCGGCGACATGCGGATCGGGTTCGACATCTCCATCGAGGGCTTCCCGGATGGTCGACTGGATTTCGTCGGCACGGCGACGCCGTCGACCGACTTTCTCACGGCCCGCACGGGCTTCGTCGGGTTGCATCCGCTCGACGGTGTCGTCGGCAAGGCGGTGGACGTGCTGCACACCGACGGCAAGCTCGAGCGATCGAAGTTTCCCGAGAAGGTCGATCCGATCCAGCCGTTCCTGAACATCCGGTCGCTGACCTACGAAGTACTGCCGGGTGTGAAGGCGACCATCCGCATGGAAGGTGATGCCTGGGAGATGGAGGACCACCGCAACTGGACCGACGCTTCGTTCAAGACCTACGTCCGCCCTCTCGCGTTGCCGTGGCCCTACACGCTGAAGGCTGGCGAAGCCGTGCGTCAGTCACTGCATTTCAGCTTGAGCGGCGCAGTGCCCGCGACATCCGGGGACGGCACGGCGGCAGCCCTCCGGGTGAACGTCGGCAAGACGTTGCGGCAGTTGCTGCCTCCCATCGGCCTCGGCGTGCCCGCGGGAGAGATAGGCCCGTCCATCGCCCGACTGGCGCTGGTGAAGCGCCTGGCGCCACGGGTGCTGCAGTGTCATTTCGATCCACGCAAGGACCACGGCCTGAAGGAGTTGTACGGCTACCGCGTGCTGTGCGAACAGACCGGAGCGGACTGCGTTCTCGAAGTGATCGTGCAGAGTCAGCAGCACTATGCGGAAGAGTTGCAAGGGGTCGCTAAGCTGGTGGCCCATGCCGGACTGAAGCCGGCGGCCGTGGCGGTCTGCCACGTGGGAGATTTGAAGGCCGTGCTGCCGTCGGGAGCACGCCCGCCGGCTCCACCGCGCGATCGCTTGTACATCGCGGCGCGCAACGCGTTCCACGGCATAGCGCTGGGCGGCGGCATGTTCTCGTTCTTCACCGAACTGAATCGCCTGCATCCACCGGCGGATCTGCTCGACTTCGTGATGAACACGACCTGCCCCATCGTGCACGCGGCCGACGACCGTTCCGTGATGGAAACCCTCGAAGCGCTGCCGTGGCAGATCAAGACCGCGCGCAGCTTCATCGGCAAGACGCCCCATCGCATCGGTCCCAGCGCCATCGGTTGCCGCGACAATCCGCACGGTGCCGCATTCACACCGAATCCGGACAACGAGCGCGTCTGCCTGTCGAACGCGGATCCGCGCACGCGTGGGCTGTTCGGTGCCGCTTGGACGCTCGGCTACATCGCCACGCTGGCGCGCGCCGGCGTCGACGCCATCACGATCGGCGCGACCACGGGGCCGCTGGGCGTCATCCACCGCCAGACCGACGGACCCCAGCCCTGGTTCGCGGATCATCCGGATGCGCAGGTCTACCCGGCGTACCACGTGCTCACCGGCCTCGCGCGCAGCAGCGGAGCGAAACTCGTCGACACGCGATGCTCCGACGGCGGCAAAGTGGCGAGCCTCGCCTGCAAGGCGAAAGGCGGCACGATCCTGTGGCTGGCCAATCTGACCGCCGAAGCGCTGACGCTGGGCGTGGACGGCGTGGCTGGACGGGGGATCCATGGCGCGAGCCTGGACGAAGCGAGCTTCGTCCAGGCGGTGACCGATCCGATCCGTTGGCAGAGTCGCTGGAAGCCGGTCGACCCGTCGAACATTCCGCTCGGCGCCTATGCCGTCGCGGTGCTGTCCATCGACGATTGACAGGCGACGCCACAATTCCCTTGCGAACAAAATATGACATTTGGTAGATTCAGTCCGGGACCTTCGACCCCCGCGATTCAACGAGGGGGCCGCTTCGGGCAATCGGTGACTTTCGTTATGTCGTCGTCGTGACGCGAACACCGGATCCACAGGCAGGTCTGCGCGCACAACCGAACCATCGGAGACCTCCATGTCCTTCAAATCCATTGCCCTGCCCGCCATCCTGGCGGCCGGCCTGCTCGGTGCCGCTGGCGCCCAGGCCGACACGGTCTACCTGAACTACAGCAATACGGCCATCGGCCTCGGCCCGTCGATGGGCACCGGCAACCCGTTCGCCAACCGCGGCGCGCTGGAATCCCTCGCCAGCGTCATCGACGCCGAAACCGCGACCACCTTCGAGCAGCACAACCAGACGACCCACGTCTGGGTTTCCGGCGGCACGCTGGAACTGGTGTTCGATTTCGAGATCGAGTACGACCTGACGACGTTCCACTTCTGGAACTACCACAGCGAAGGCTACGATGTGGACAACATCGATCTGACGTTCT
>JAHCKV010000351.1 GCA_026125595.1 Burkholderiales bacterium
TCGATCGCATCCGCATCGTTTTGTCCCATCCGAGCCACCCCGGCAACATCGGCGCGACGGCGCGTGCCATGAAGACCATGGGGCTGTCGCAGCTGGTGCTGGTGAATCCGCGCAGCTTTCCGCACCCCGACGCGGATGCACGATCGTCCAACGCGCGCGACGTGCTCGCGAATGCGATCGTCGTCGATTCGCTGGAAGCCGCGCTCGCGGGGACGGTGCTGGCCATCGGCGCCGTGGGCCACCGCTACGACATGGCGCACGAACTGGTGTCGTGCCGCGTGGCGGCGGGGCGGGCCGTGGCCGATGCGGCGGGCGGCGCCGCGGTGGCGTTCGTGTTCGGTACCGAAACCGCCGGCCTGACCACCGACGAGATGCTCCGTTGCAATCTGCTCGCCCACATCCCGGCCGATCCCGACTACGCGTCGCTGAACCTCGGCGCCGCGGTCCAGGTTTTCGCCTACGAGCTGCGGATGGCGGCCGTGGAGACGGCGCTGCCCGTTCAGCCGGCGCCGCCACTGGCCACCCATGACGACATCGAGCGGCTGCACGTGCATCTCGAGCAGGTCATGACCCGCATCGGTTTCTTCGATCCGGCCAATCCGAAGCGTCTGCTGCCGCGGCTGCGGCGGCTGATCGCGCGGGCCCGGCTGGAGGTGGAGGAAGTGCGGATCCTGCGCGGCCTGCTGACGACGCTGTCGAAGGCGCTTAAAGTTGACTAAAACGCTGGGGATTTAGTAGCCTCGCTCCCCCCATCACGGAGAGGAACCCGGGACATGCTCTCGAAGCTCAGGGAAGAGATCCGCGTCATCTTCGACCGCGACCCCGCGGCGCGCTCGACGTGGGAAGTCCTCACCTGTTATCCCGGCTTCCACGCGCTGCTGTTCCACCGGATGTCGCACCGGCTGTGGGGCTGGAACCTGAAATGGTTCGCCCGCTGGCTGGCGCATCTGGGCCGCTGGCTGACGGGCATCGAGATCCATCCGGGGGCACGGATCGGCCGTCGGTTCTTCATCGACCACGGCATGGGCGTGGTGATCGGCGAAACGGCCGAGATCGGCGACGACTGCACGCTGTACCACGGCGTCACGCTGGGCGGTACGTCGTGGAACAAGGGCAAGCGGCATCCGACGCTCGGCAACGGTGTCGTGATCGGCGCCGGCGCGAAGGTGCTGGGGCCCATCACCGTCGGCGAGAACGCCAAGATCGGCTCCAACGCCGTGGTCGTCCGCGATGTGCCGGCGGGCAGCACCGCGGTCGGAATCCCGGCGCGGATCGTCGAGCCCGGCGACGGCGAGCAGCGCGAAAAGAAGGCGGAGCGGCTCGGCTTCTCGGCCTATGCGGTCGGCGCGGACATGAACGATCCGATGGTCAAGGCGATCCACGGACTGCTCGATCATGCGGCGCTGCAGGACCGCCGGATCGAGCAGCTGCAGGCCGAGCTGGAGCGTCTGGGCGGCCGCCGGGACGAGTCCCGCGCCACCGCCGACACCTTCGATCCGGTCGCGCTCGGCCGGATAGTTGACTGATGTCGCAGGCGAAGCTTATAGTCGACTAAATTGATCGGGAACTCATGGGGCATGCCGGTGCCTATCCGTAACCACCGTTCATCGAGGGTGTCATGCGACTGACTACCAAAGGCCGTTTTGCGGTTACCGCCATGGTCGATCTCGCGCTGCGGGACGGGCAGGGACCCGTCACCCTCGCCGAGATCAGCCAGCGGCAGAAGATCTCGCTGTCGTACCTCGAGCAGCTGTTCGGCCGGTTGCGCCGCAACGGACTGGTCAAGAGCACGCGCGGACCGGGCGGCGGTTACACGCTGGGTCAGCCGGTGGAAGCGGTGTCCGTCGCCGACGTGATTCTCGCGGTCGATGAACCGATCGACGCGACGCAGTGCGGCGGCATGGAGAACTGCCTCGATGACCACAAGTGCCTGACCCACGACCTTTGGTCTGCGCTGAACGCCCATATCTTCGATTATCTGAAGGGCGTGAAACTGGCCGATCTGGTGGCGCGGCATCGCGAGCGCCAGAACCGCGGTCAGGTCTCGGTGCTCGAGATGCCGGAACGGCGATGTAGCAAGCCCGCCGCATCGTCCGAGCCCGCCGTCCCCGTCTGAATCCGAGTTTCGAGGTAATCCCCATGGCCATCACCGTCACCGAAAACGCCGCCAACCACATCCGCAACGCCATCGTCGCCAAGCGCGGCGGCGTGGGACTGCGGCTGGGCATCAAGAAGGTCGGCTGCTCCGGTCTCGCCTACACGTTCGACGTGGCGGACGACGTCGGCGCCGACGATCAACTGTTCGAGGCCTACGACGCGAAGGTCGTCGTCGATCGCGAAGCGCTGTCGGTGCTCGACGGCTCCACGCTGGATTACGTGCGCGAAGGCTTCAAGCAGGTCTTCAAGGTCGAGAACCCGAATGCAAAGGCGCAGTGCGGCTGTGGCGTGAGCTTCTCCGTCTGACGCGCCGAGGAGCCCGATTCCATGAGCGCAGTGCTGCAGAACCTCATCGATCAACCGTACCGACACGGGTTCGTGTCCGACATCGAGTCGGATACCGTCGCGAAGGGTCTTGACGAGAACGTCATCCGGTTCATCTCGCAGAAGAAGAACGAGCCGGAATGGCTGCTCGAATTCCGGCTGCAGGCGTTCCGCCATTGGCAGACCATGGCCGAACCGACGTGGCCCAACGTGCACTACCCGCCCATCGATTTCCAGAACATCAGCTACTTCTCGGCGCCGAAGCCGAAAGAGAAGCTGAAATCCATGGATGAAGTCGATCCGGAACTGAAGCGCACGTTCGAGAAGCTCGGCGTGCCGATGCACGAGCAGGCTGCGCTGGCTGGCGTGGCGGTCGACGTGATCTTCGATTCGGTGTCGGTCACGACCACGTACAAGAAGCGCCTCGCCGAGGTCGGCGTGATCTTCTGTTCGTTCTCTGAAGCGGTGCAGGAGCACCCGGAACTGGTGCGCAAGTATCTGGGCTCGGTCGTGCCGGCCGGCGACAACTTCTACGCCGCGCTGAATTCGGCGGTGTTCACCGACGGCTCGTTCTGCTTCATCCCGAAGGGCGTCAAATGCCCGATGGAGCTGTCGACCTACTTTCGCATCAATACACAGGAATCCGGCCAGTTCGAGCGCACGCTGATCGTCGCCGAGGAAGGCGCGTCGGTCAGCTATCTCGAAGGCTGTACGGCGCCCCAGTTCGATACCAACCAGCTCCATGCGGCGGTGGTCGAGCTGGTCGCCATGAAGGACGCCGAGATCAAATACTCGACGGTCCAGAACTGGTTCCCTGGCGACAAGGACGGCAAGGGCGGTGTTTACAATTTCGTAACGAAGCGCGGCGACTGCCGGGGCGACAATTCCAAGATCAGTTGGACGCAGGTCGAGACCGGTTCGGCCATCACCTGGAAGTATCCGAGCTGCATCCTGCGCGGCGACAACAGCCGTGGCGAGTTCTACTCGATCGCCATTTCCAACGGCTACCAACAGGTCGACAGCGGCACCAAGATGGTGCACCTGGGCCGGAACACAACGAGCCGGATCATCTCCAAGGGCATCGCGGCGGGCTTTTCCGACAACACCTATCGCGGCCAGGTCTCGTCGCACGCCAGGGCCAAGGGCGCCCGCAATTTCACGCAGTGCGACAGCTTGCTGATCGGCGATAAATGCGGCGCCCACACCGTGCCCTATATCGAGAGCCGCAACGCCTCGACCATCTTCGAGCACGAGGCGACGACGTCCAAGATTTCGGACGACCAGATGTTCTACGCCCAGCAGCGCGGGCTGAGCGAGGAAGAAGCGGTCGCCCTGATCGTCAACGGCTTCGTGCGCGACGTGCTGCAACATCTGCCGATGGAGTTCATGGTCGAGACGCAGAAGCTGATTTCCATTTCACTCGAGGGGAGTGTGGGATGACGGATGATGTTGAGAACCTTGTCCTTGAGCACTTGAAGCGCATTCAGGCAGAACTTGCGCGGGTTCGCGATGAACAGCGGACGCATGGGGCCGAGCTGTCGGCCATTCGTCAGGTTCAAGGAGCGCATACGACTCTCCTGAACCAGTGCGTCGAGGACATCGCCGCGGTTCGAGTGCGTCTCGATCGTATCGAACGGCGGCTCGATCTCGTCGAGGTGGTCGCAAAATGACCGCTCGCCGGCCATTTGCCCTCCCCAGCGAAAGCCGGGGGCCATTCTCCCGCTTGCTTAAGCTGCGAGCTGGGTCCCAGCTTTCGCTGGGAAGGG
>JAHCKV010000352.1 GCA_026125595.1 Burkholderiales bacterium
GCGCGCGGTGGGCGGCGCCGAGCTTCAGATGCACTTCGGCGTAGCCGCCCGGCAGCAGTTCGCCGGTCGGGTTCGCGACATCGACCTCGGCCAGCAGTGTCCGCGATGTCATGTCGATCGATTGCGTGTTGCGTACCAGCGTGCCCTTGAAGCGACGACCCGGATACTCGGCCAGCGTCAGTTCGGCCTCGACGCCGGGCACGGCTTCGGCCGCGTAGATCTGCGGCACGTTCACATAGACGCGCATCCGGTGCGTGGAGGCGAGCTGGAACAGCTCGCGCCCGGGACCGTTGCTGCCGGCGTCGATCAGCGCGCCGACGTCGGTGTTGCGCGCCGTGATGACACCGTCGAACGGCGCATACAGTCGCTTGAAGGACTGCAGTTTCTGCAGCCGGGCCACGTTGAAGCGGGCACCATCCAGCGCGGCCTTGCGGGCGGAGAAAGCGCCACGGCGCTCGTCGACTTCCTGCTTCGACACCGAATCGGTCCTCAGCAGCGCTTCCCAGCGCGCCTGCGTCGATTCGGCCAGTTGGTACTCGGCCTCGGCAGTGGCGAGATCGGCCCGCGCCTGCTGCAACTGGTCGTCGATCTCCGGTGTGTCGATCTCGGCGAGCAGATCGCCGGCTTTCACCTGCTTGCCGATGTCGACATGCCAGCGCTTCAGGTAGCCCGACGTCCGTGCGTAGATCGGCGTATCGGAGAACGCGCGCATGTTGCCGGGCAGCACGATCTCGCGCACCGCATCGGTCTCCTTCGGCTGGACGACCGACACGATCATCGCGCCGCGGTGGGCCGCATCCTTCTGCAGGGCCTCGCGGGCTTCGAGCCGGGGTTGTACGCCGAAGCTCACG
The DNA here is from genome assembly GCA_026125595.1 of Burkholderiales bacterium. Classification (GTDB taxonomy): domain Bacteria; phylum Pseudomonadota; class Gammaproteobacteria; order Burkholderiales. The sequence continues at coordinate 852 of JAHCKV010000352.1, forward strand.
GCGATCGCGACCGCCACCAGCAGCAGCGCGAGCATCGTCCAGCGGCGGGGAATCCGGCGCCGGGAGGAAATGGGGGTTTCAGGCGATTGCATCATCGACTCCTTTCGCTTCTGCCTACGCTACGCCGACACGATCGTCTTGGGCCGTCCGCGCAGGCGGAAGCCGTGAATCAACGCGAACACGACGGGCACGAAGAACAATGTCGCGACCGTGGCCAACAGCAGCCCGCCGACCACTGCACGGCCGAGCGGGGCGTTCTGTTCGCTGCCTTCGCCGATGCCGAGGGCCATCGGCAGCATGCCGATGATCATCGCCAGTGCCGTCATCAGCACCGGCCGCAGTCGACCGAAGCCGGCATCGGTCGCGGCGGTCAGCGGATCGGCGCCGGCGCGCAGGCGTTCGCGCGCGAAGCTGATGACCAGAATGCTGTTCGCGGTGGCGATGCCCATCGCCATGATCGCGCCCGTCAGCGCCGGCACGCTCACGGTCGTGCTGGTGGCGAACAGCATCCAGACGATGCCGGCCAGCGCCGCCGGCAGCGCGGTGATGATGATGAACGGGTCGAGCCACGACTGGAAGTTCACGACCATCAGCAGATAGACCAGCACGATGGCGAACGCCAGTCCGATCAGCAGGCCGCGGAACGACGTGGCCATGGTTTCCATCTGACCGCGGATCGTCAGCTTCGAGCCTTTCGGCAACTGGTCGAGATGGGCGTTGACGACACGGGTGATGTCATCGGCGACACCTCCGAGATCGCGGCCCTGCACGGCGCCGAAGATGTCGATCACCGGCTGCACGTTCCAGTGGCTGATCACCGCCGGCTCGACGCTGCGCTGGATCGTCGCGAAATCGCCGAGGATGTTCTGTCGCGTTCGTCCCGGCACCGAGACGATGATGTTGTTCAGCGACTCGAGCGAATCGACCTTGTACTGCGGCACCTGCGTGATCAGGTTGTAGCTCACGCCGTTCTTCGGGTTGAGCCAGAACGTCGGACTCGTCTGGAAGCTGCCCGACAGCGTGATCAGTACGTTGCGCGCGATGTCCATCTGCGAGTATCCGGCCTGCTGGGCCTTGGTGCGATCCACGGTTACGTTCAGCTTGGGCTGATCCGACGGCTGCTGGATGCGCAGGTCGGCGATGCCGGGAATCTGGTTCAGTTTCTGGAACAGATCGGCGGCATAGGCGCGGTTCGCGGCGATATTGCGCCCGGCGATCTGGATGTCGATCGGTGCCGGCAGGCCGAAGTTCAGGATCTGGCTGACGATGTCGGACGGCAGCATGTAGAACATCAGACCGGGAAATTTCTCGGGCAGCTTCTCGCGCAGCAGCCGCATGTACTCGGCAGTGGGGGCGTGGCCGTGGTTCAGCACGACCTGGATGTCGGCGTCGGCGACACCGAGGGTGCCGGACATGTTGTACGACATGTTCGTGCCCGACAGCGGCAGGCCGATGTTGTCGAGGATGGTCGAGACATCGCGTTCGGGAATGATCCGGCGGATCTCGGTCTCCACCAGGTCGCAGATGCGGGCCATCTCTTCGATGCGCGTGCCGGTCTTGGCGCGCACGTGCAGCGTGAACTGTCCGGCATCCACAGACGGGAAGAAGTCGCGGCCGACCCACGGCAGCAGCGCCATCGACAGCACGCACCCGGCGAGGAAAACGACGACGAAGAACTTCGGGTGCCGCATGCAGCGTTGCAGCATGTCGTGGTAGCCGCCGCGGAACCGCGAGAACCCGTGCTCGAACGCGCGATGGAACCGCACGAACGGATTGCGGCTCGGCTTCGGATGGCCGTGGTGATCGAGCACGCCGGCTTTCAGCAGATACTTGGCCAGCGTCGGCACCAGCGTGCGCGAGAACACGTAGGAAGCCAGCATCGCGAATACGACGGCCTCGGCCATCGGCACGAACAGATAGCGGGCGACGCCGGACAGCATGAACATCGGCACGAACACGATGCAGATCGCCAGCGTCGCGACCAGGGTCGGGATGGCGATCTGCTGGGCGCCGTCCAGGATCGACTGGTCCAGCGGTTTGCCCATCTCCAGGTGCTGGCTGATGTTCTCGATGGCCACCGTCGCGTCGTCCACCAGGATGCCGACGGCCAGCGCCAGACCGCCCAGCGTCATGATGTTGATCGTTTCGCCGAGGGCCGACAGTGCGATCAGCGACGTGAGGATCGACAGCGGAATCGTGATCGCGATGATCAGCGTGCTGCGCCAGCTGCCGAGAAACAGCAGGATCATGATGGCCGTCAGGCAGCCGGCGAGGATCGCCTCGTGCACCACGCCGTCCACCGCGGCGCGGACGAAGATGGACTGGTCGACGGCGGTCTTGATCTCCAGGTCCGGCGGCAGGCCCGCCTGCATCAACGGCAACTGCGCCTTGACGCGCTCGACGATGTCCAGCGTGGACGCCGTGCCGTACTTGAGGATGTTGACCAGCACGGCGCGCTGGCCATCGTGGCGGACGATGTTGGTCTGCGGCTGGAAGCCGTCGCGGACGTGGGCGACATCCCGGATGTAGATCGTGCCCGCCGCCGTGGTGCGGATCGGCAATCCGTTGAGCTCGGCGATGGTGGCGGGGCTGCCGTTCAGCCCGACGTTGTACTCGAACGCGCCGATCTTGGCCGAACCGGCCGGCAGGATCAGGTTCTGGGAACTGATGGCATTGACCACGTCCAGCGGTGACAGGCGTTTCGCCTGCAGCGCCCGGGAATCGATGTCCACCATCACCGAGCGGAACTTGCCGCCATACGGATAGGGCATCACCGCGCCCTGGACCGTTGCCAGCTGGGTCCGCATGAAGCTGTTGGCCAGATCGAAGATCTCGTGCTCGCCGAGCGTCTTGCTGGACAGCGCCAGCTGCAGGATCGGGACGGTCGACGCGTTGTACGTGAGGATCAGCGGGGCGGTCGTGCCCTGCGGAAAGCCTCCCATCACGGTCTGTGCGACGGCCGTGATCTGCGCCAGCGAGGCCGGGATGTTGGCGCCGCCGTGGAAGAACACTTTCACGACCGCCACGCCGTTGTAGGTCTGCGATTCGATCCGCTCGATGTCGTTGACCGTCGCCGACATCGCGCGCTCGAAGTTCGACACGATGCGGCCTTCCATCTCCTGCGTCGCCAGACCGTTGTAGCGCCAGATGACGCTCACCACCGGGATGTTGATGCTGGGAAAGATGTCGGTGGGCATCCGCAGGATGGCCAGCGGCCCGACGATCAGGACCAACAGCCCCAGCACGATGAACGTGTAGGGGCGACGCAGGGCGAGCTGGACAATCCACATGGCGGCGGAAGCGACCGAAGACGGGGGGCTGCTGTAAGGAGCACGTAAGCCGCTTCGTGCGGCGGACTGTCGCGCGCGACGGCCATCGGCCGGACGGGGCATCCA
>JAHCKV010000353.1 GCA_026125595.1 Burkholderiales bacterium
ACACGCGGGCGATCTGGGTTTCCGGCAGGCAGTCGACGACGACGACGCGCTCCACGCGGTCTCGATAACCGCCGGACTCCACCAGCAGCGGTACCACGACCACCACGTAGAGAGCCCGACAGCCGGCGATCTGCCGATCCACTTCGGTGCGGATCATCGGATGCAGGATGCCTTCGAGCGCATGCCGGGCTTCCGGATCGGAGAACGCCAGCTCCCGCATCTGCGATCGATCGAGGCTGCCGTCGGCCGCAGCCATGGCCGGACCGAATCGCGCGACGATCGGTGGCATGCCGGCACCGCCGGGCGCGGTGAGCGCGTGGGCGATCGCGTCGGTGTCGATCACATCGGCACCCAGTTGCGCGAAATGGGCGGCGGCCGCCGATTTGCCGGAGCCGATACCGCCCGTGAGTCCGACCCGGAACGTCACGTCAGAGGTTGTTACGCAGCCACGCGTCGGTGATCGGCGCGCCCCACAGCAGGCCTGCGATTCCCGCTGCCGCGAGGTAGGGACCGAACGGAATCGGGACCGAACGTCCGTGGCGAGCGAAAACGATCAGCAATACACCGACGATCGCACCGACGACCGACGACGCGAGGATCACGAACGGCAGCACCTTCCAGCCGACAAATGCACCGATCGCGGCCAGCAGCTTGAAATCGCCGAACCCCATGCCTTCCTTGCCCGTCAGCAGCTTGAATCCCCAGTACACCAGCCAGAGCGCCATGTAGCCGGCGACGGCGCCGAGTACGGCCGATGACAGCGGCGTGAACGTACCCGTCAGGTTGAACAGCAGGCCGATCCAGATCAGCGGCAGTGTGATGTCGTCGGGCAGCAGCGTCGTGTCCAGATCGATGAAGGTCAGCGCGACGGCGGCCCACGTGAAGATCAGCGCACCGACCAACGCGGCACCGTATCCGAAATGCCACGCCATGTAGGCGGACAGTGCGCCGGTCAGGGCTTCGACGAGCGGATAGCGGACCGAGATGCGGGTGCCGCAACCGCGACACTTGCCGCGCAGCGCGAGCCAGCTGAGCACGGGAACATTCTCGATCGCGGAGATCCGGTGGCCGCATTGCGGGCACGCCGATCGAGGCACGATCAGGTTGTACGTCGCGTGCTTCGGCGCTGCATCGCCCTTCAGTTCGGCACATTGATCCGCCCACTCGCGCTCCATCATCTTCGGCAGACGATGGATCACGACGTTCAGGAAGCTGCCCACCAGCAGGCCCAGAGCCGCGCATGCCGTCACGAGCACGGGCGGTAGCGTCCGCAGGGCGTCCATCAAGTCCAGGGGCATCGGGAACTCCACGGGCCGCGGGCTCCCGAAGGAGCCCGCGAGGCGGCGATCGGAGGGCTCAGATCGCCTGACCCATCTTGAAGATCGGCAGATACATCGCGATCACCATGCCACCGATCAGGGTACCGAGAACCACCATGATCATCGGTTCCATCAGGCTGGACAGCGCGTCGACCGCATCGTCCACTTCGGCTTCATAGAAGTCGGCGACCTTGCTCAGCATGCCGTCGAGCGATCCGGACTCTTCACCGATGGACACCATCTGGATGACCATGTTGGGGAAGACGCCGGTGTTCTGCATCGCCACCGTGAGGCTGGTGCCGGTCGAGACCTCGTTCTGGATCCGTCGCGTCGCGTCGGAATAGACCATGTTGCCCGACGCTCCGCCCACCGAGTCGAGGGCTTCCACGAGGGGCACGCCCGCGGCGAACATGGTCGCCAACGTGCGGGTCCAGCGCGCGATGGTGGCCTTGCGGATCACGTCACCGAACACCGGCAGCTTCAGGAACAGGCGGTCCAGGACCGCCTGCATCTTCTTCGATCGCTTCCAGCTGTAGAAAAAGAACCAGACGCCGCCGAAGACACTGCCGAAGATCAGGTACCAGTAGCTGACGAAGAAGTCGGAGACCGCCATCACGAACAGCGTCGGTGCCGGCAGATCGGCGCCGAAGTTCGTGAACAAGTCCTTGAACGCCGGGATCACGAAAATCATGATCACCGCGGTGATGATGAAGGCCACCACGATGATCGAGATCGGATAGAACAGTGCCGACTTGATCTTGCCCTTGATCGCGAGGATCTTTTCCTTGTAGGTCGCCAGCCGGTCCAGCAGGCTGTCGAGGATACCGGCCTGCTCGCCGGCGGCGACCAGGTTGCAGAACAGCGGATCGAAGTAGAGCGGATACTTGCGGAATGCGGTGGTCAGGCTGTTGCCCGTCTCCACTTCGTTCTTGATGTCCATCAGCAGCTTCGCGACGGCCGGATTCGCGTGGCCCTTGCCGACGATGTCGAAAGACTGCAGCAGCGGCACACCGGCCTTCATCATGGTCGCCAACTGGCGCGTGAACAGGGTGATGTCCTTGTCCGTCACCTTGCCGCCCAGACCCTGCCGCTGGCGCTTGACCTTCGTGACCTGGATGCCCTGGCGACGCAGCGTGGACTTGACGACGGCCTCGCCGGACGTGCGCAGATCGCCCTTGACGACCTTGCCGGTCTTGTCGCGACCTTCCCACGAATAGGTGTATTCCTTGACGTCTGCCCTGCGGGCGGCGGTTGCGGTTGCCATGGCGATGTTCCTTTGGGTGTTTCCGGTGCTATTCGTTGGTGACGGCCTCGACTTCCTCGAGGGAGGTCAGGCCTTGTCGGACCTTCAGCAAACCGGACTGGCGCAGATCGCGAATGCCTTCGCGCTGCGCTTGCTCGGCGATGTCGATGGCATCACCGTTCTTCATGATGATGCGGTTGATTTCGTCGCTGATGGGCATGACCTGGTAGATGCCCAGGCGACCCTTGTAGCCGGTGTCCTTGCAGATTTCGCAACCGGCCGCGCGGTACGGGCGCCAGGATCCGTCGAGATCGGCTTCCTTGAAGCCGGCTCGCAGCAGCGCTTCCTGGGGGATGTCCGTCGGCTGCTTGCACGAACACAGTTTCCGGGCCAGCCGTTGTGCGGTGATCAGCATCACGCTGGACGCGATGTTGAAGGGCGCCACGCCCATGTTGAGCAAGCGCGTCAGCGTCGTCGGCGCGTCGTTGGTGTGCAGCGTGGACATCACCAGGTGACCCGTCTGCGCCGCCTTGATCGAGATCTCGGCGGTCTCGATGTCACGAATTTCACCGACCATGATGATGTCGGGATCCTGGCGCAGGAACGACTTCAATGCGGCGGCGAACGTCAGACCCGCCTTGTCGTTGACGTTGACCTGGTTGATGCCGGGCAGGTTGATTTCCGCGGGATCCTCGGCAGTCGAGATGTTGATGCCGGGCTTGTTCAGGATATTCAGGCAGGTATAGAGCGACACGGTCTTGCCCGACCCGGTCGGCCCCGTCACCAGGATCATGCCGTATGGACGGCCGATCGCGTGCAGCAGCGCCTCCTTCTGGTCCGGTTCGTATCCGAGCGCCTCGATACCCAGCGTCGCGCTGGAGGGATCGAGAATCCGCATCACGATTTTCTCGCCGAACAGTGTCGGCAGCGTCGATACGCGGAAGTCGATCGCCCGGCTCTTGGACAGCACGATCTTCATCCGGCCGTCCTGCGGTACGCGTTTCTCGGAGATGTCGAGCTTCGAGATCACCTTGATCCGCGACGCGATCTTCTCCTTGATCGCGAGGGGCGGCTGCGCGACTTCGTACAGGATGCCGTCGACCCGGTAGCGCACCCGGTAGTACTTCTCGTAGGGCTCGAAATGAATGTCCGACGCCCCGGCGTTGATGGCGTCGAGCAGCAGCTTTTGGATGTATTTGACGACCGGTGCGTCGTCGATATCGACCGAGCCGGCGTCCGGTTCGGGTTCGGTGACGGCTTCCGCGAGCTCGGCGCCGATGTCTTCGTCGACGAGGGACGACAGCGTCGTGTCGCTCTGCTGGATCAGCTTGCCGATCAGCGTGCCGAGCTTGCCGTCCTCGACGACGACGGGGTCCACCAGCAGACCCGTCTGGAACTTGATCTCGTCGTACGTGGTGCGGTTGGTGGGGTCGGAGAACGCAACGAACAGGCGGTTGCCGCGCTGGACCAGCGGCAGCGCCCGCCGCGTGACCATCAGTTTGTCGTCGACGATCTTCTTCGGCAGGTGTTCCGGGTCGACCGCGGCGAGATCCAGCAGCGGAAAGCCGAAGGTCTGGGCGGCGAACTCGGCAATTTCCGGATCGCGCATCTTCTTGCCGGCGATGAGCTGCTCGACGAAGCCCACCCCGGCGGCGTTGGCCTGGTCCTGGTACGTC
>JAHCKV010000354.1 GCA_026125595.1 Burkholderiales bacterium
ACATGAGATTGAAGGGGCCGGTCGCGCACGTGACACGGGTTCGGCAGTTCCCTAGCCGACGCGGTTTCGGTACAAACTCGCGGCATCGATCCGATTGCCGATGCCGCGATGCCGATGCCGCACGAGCCCGCCTCCACTCCCGACGCCCTCGATCTGCCTGTTCCCGCCGGCAACGTCCGCTGCGACGCCTGTCCGGTGCTGTGCATCATCCGGCCCGGCAAGACCGGCGCCTGCGACCGCTACGCGAACACCGACGGCACGTTGACCCGCGTCGATGCGCTCGTCATCGCCGAACGGGTCCGCAGCGACGGCGGCAAGGTGGTGCGATTCCTCGACCGCGCCGCCGACTGGAACGGCGACGTGCTGGCCGATGCGCCGGTCTTCGTCACCGGCGTCGGCGCCGGCACGACCTACCCCGACTACAAACCCGCGCCCTTCATCGTCGGCAGTCGCCACGCCGGCGTCGACATGGTCACCGTCGTCACCGAAGGCATCTTCAGCTACTGCGGCGTCAAGGTGAAGATCGATACCGATCGCTTCCTCGGCCCCGAACAGGCCGCGGTGCGGCGCGACGGCGAGCAGATCGGCCACGTGACCACGGCCGAGTACGGCTCCCAGATGCTGGCGCTGGGTGGTGTGCGACATCTGACCGGCGGCTCGAAGCGGGAGGGCCGCGTCACCTGTGACGCGTTGGAACAGCTCTGCAACCGCGACCCGGTGGAAGTGCAGATCGACGGCGGTTCGCGCGTGGTGATCCAGGCCGGACAACCGCCGGTCGTGGACGGCGAAGCCGAAGCGCGGATGCGCGTGGGCTGCGGCTCGGCGACCATCGGCATGTTCGCGCAGCAATGGCTCGGCCACGCCGACGAAGTGATCGTCGTCGACGACCACATCACCGGCGTGCTGACCGAGCATCAGGCCGGCCGCTTCCTGTCGATGCGGCACGCGGGCATTCGCGTGCGCGGCCGCAAGTCGACGCCGGGCCGGTACTTCCGCGTGGCCGAACCGGGCTCCGGCTGGGGCGGCACCGATATCCGCGATCCGCTGGACATCATCGATCACATCGACCCGGCGGTGGCATGGCCCGGTCTGACGCTGCTGATGGTGTCCACGACCGGCGAACAGGCCGCGTGGTTCGTGCTCGACGCGCAACTGCGACCACAGCCGGCGCCGCTGCCGCCGGCGGTCGCGAAAGCGGTGGAACGCATCGCCGAGAACTGTGAACCGGCGTTGTGCACGGTGCTGTTCATGGGTGGCGCCGGCGGCAGCCTGCGCGCCGGTGTCACCGAGAATCCGGTGCAGCTGACGCGCTCGGTGAAAGCGGCGCTGACCCGCGTGACCTGCGGTGGTGCACCCGCCTACGTCTGGCCCGGCGGTGGCATCACGCTGATGGCTGATGTGTTGCGGATGCCGTTGCGCGCCGTGGGCTCGGTGCCGACCCCGGCGCTGGTCGTGCCGATCGAGTTCACGCTGCGGCTCGATCACTACGCGCAGCTCGGTGGACATCTCGACAGCATCGTGCCGCTGGCCGACGTGCTGGCGCATGCGCGCCGCACCGATGCCGACTGGCAGCCCGAGAATCCGTGGCCGTATTGAACAGGCGTCGGCACCGGTGAAGCGACGCCGGCCGGTCGCCAGCGACCGATCGTTCTCCCGCCCGCTGCCGCCACGATTCCCGTTCCGATGACTCGCCCGTGGGGTCCGCCCCGTATCGACGCGCTGCCCGGCGGCCGGCTGCACCTGCAGCACGGCCCGATCGATCTGATCGTCGAGATCAGCGCGGGCGATCGTGACGAAGTGCAGCGCGCCCGCCGGCAGGCGATGGGCCACTTTGCCGACATCCTCGCGACACTGGTGACGGAACTGCCGCAGTTGCGCGCTCCGCTGGGCCCGCGACCGCCGCGGTTGAACGGCCCGGTCGCGCAGCGCATGGCCGCGGCATGCTGGCCCCATCGGGACGTCTTCATCACGCCGATGGCGGCCGTCGCCGGTGCCGTCGCCGACGACGTGCTCGCCGCATTGGTGCGGGGCCGGCGACTGGACCGCGCCTACGTCAACAACGGCGGCGACATCGCGCTGCATCTCGGACCGGGCGCGATCTATCGGGTCGGACTCGCCGACGATCGCGACGGTGCGCTCGGGGGATTCATCGACGTGCACGCCGACGATCCGGTGCGCGGCATCGCCACGTCGGGCTGGCGCGGCCGATCGCTGTCGCTGGGCATCGCCGATGCAGTGACGGTACTGGCTGCGGATGCCGCGGCCGCCGATGCCGCGGCGACGCTTGTCGCCAACGCCGTGAACGTGGATCATCCCGCGGTCCGGCGGGCACCCGCCTGCGATGTGCGCGACGACACCGATCTGGGCGACTTGCCCGTGACGATCGCCGTCGAACCGCTGCCGCGGGCCGCGGTGCAAGCCGCGCTGCAAAGCGGCCGCGCCGTGGCGCAACGCATGCGACGCGACGGCCTGATCCACGGCGCCTGTCTGCGCTTGCAGGGCATCAGCGAACTGATCGTCGACACGCCGTCAGGGCCCGACGGCATTCACGAGGAGACGGCACGCGCATGAACAGCATCACCGCCCCCGGCACCGGGACCGAGCCGCAGACCATCACCGGCCTGCCACCGGTGGAAGTGCGGAAGATCTGTATCTTCGCCGAAGAGATCCTGCACGAAGGGGGGCCGCGGCCGGATCGACCGCGCCGCCGCGGCGCCATCGCCGCCGTGATCCGCAATCCGTATGCGGGTCGCTACGTCGAAATCATCGAACCGTTCATGGAAGCGCTGAAACCGCTGGGACTCGATCTGTCGCGACGTCTGGTGGATGCGCTCGGCGGCGATCCGAAGCGCATCGAAGCTTACGGCAAGGGCAGTATCGTCGGCCTCGCCGGCGAACTGGAACACGGCGCGTTCTGGCATGTGCCCGGCGGTTACGGCATGCGCGAAGTGCTCGGCGGCGCCAAGGCCATCGTGCCGTCCGCGAAGAAGGTCGGCACCCTGGGCACGCGCATCGACATCCCGATCCACCACATCGACGCCGCCTACGTCCGCAGCCATTTCGACGCGATGGAAGTGGGCATTCCCGATGCACCGCGGCCCGACGAACTGGTGCTGATCCTGGCGATGACGGACGGCCCGCGCATTCACGCCCGGATGGGCGGCCTGAAGGCCTCCGAGATCAGCAAGGGCGACGGGTTGCGATGACCCGTCGGCTGTACGCGTTGCTGCTCGCCATCGCGCTCGCGTTCCCGCTGGGCGGCGTGGCTCGGGAAGACCGTGACACGAAGATCGACGCATTCGTCGCCTCGCAACGGCTGGTCCGGCTGCCGTTCGCGTTCAACACCGTGCTGCCGTTCGTCGTCGCGGCATCGCTGGACGAACGACTGTTCCAGGCCGGCCAGCGCGAACAGTTCGGGCCGGAGTGGAATCGGCAAGCTCCCGAGTGGCATGCGCTCGAACTGCGCTCCGACGCGATCGCCGCCGATCTGGTGCGCGAGCTGACCGAGATGGCGACCAGCGAGGGCGATGCTCGAAGTGCGTTGAACGAACTGGCGAACGACGATCTCGACGCACTGCTGCATTTCCAGCGATCGGAGTTGATGGCGCGGATCATGGCGGCGGCGGATCTCGCGATCGCCGGGTCGCTGTTGAACAAGTGGTTCGACGCGCCGCTGCCGCCCGAATTGAAGACGCGGCACGGGGCGATCGTCGCCGAGTACGGTCGCCGACGCGAAGCCGCTTTCGCGATCACGGCCGAAGACCAGGAAACACTGCGCGCGCTCGGCGTCCGTCCCGGCGTCGCCGCGGCGCTGCGTGCGACGCAGATGCGCCTCGCGGCGCGGGCCGCTGCCCATCCGCGGGCCGCGCTGGAAGCGCGCCTCGATGCCGAAGTGACCGAGGCCGTTGAAGAATTCCGCCGCAACCACCCGTGATTCCCCGATCCCATTCATGAAGCGATTCCTCTGCTCCCTGCTGCTGGCCTGCGCCAGCGTTACCGCCACGGCCCAGCAGCCGATCCGCATCGGCGAACTCAATTCATACAAGGCCTTCCCGGCGTTCCTCGAACCGTACAGGAAGGGCTGGACGCTGGCGGTCGAGGAGATCAACGCCGCCGGCGGCATCGGTGGGCGCAAGCTCGAGATCGTCTCGCGCGATGACAATGGCAACCCGGGCGACGCGGTGCGAGTCGCCGAGGAACTCGTCAGTCGCGAGCAGTCCGTGCTGTTG
>JAHCKV010000355.1 GCA_026125595.1 Burkholderiales bacterium
CGCGTCACGCTGGCCAACCGCGCCGATGGCCAGGGCGCCTGCACGCGCGTCGAAGTGCCCCTCGAGCCGTTGGCCGCCTGATGGGCACAGCGCTCGAAGCGTCCCGCCGGCTGCTGATCGTCGACGATGACACGACCTTCGGTGCGGTGCTGGCGAGGGCCATGGGCCGCCGCGGATTCGATGTTGCACTGGCCGTGGATGCCGAGAGCGCACTCGCGTCGGCCCGGCACGACGTGCCGACCCACGCGGTGGTCGATCTGCGGATGCCCGGCCCTTCCGGACTGACGCTGATTCCCACGCTGAAATCACTCGATCCGACGATGCGGATCGTCGTGCTCACCGGCTACGCCAGCATCGCCACGGCCGTGGAGGCCATCAAGCTCGGCGCGACGCAGTATCTCGCCAAGCCCGTGGATGCCGACCAGATCGTGACCGCATTCGGTGACGACGATGTCCAGCCCGATGTGACCGTCCGCGCCCAACCGTTGTCGGTCGACCGGCTCGAATGGGAGCACATCCAGAAGGTGCTGGCCGAGCACCAGGGCAACGTTTCCGCGACGGCCCGCAGTCTCGGCATGCATCGCCGGACGCTGCAGCGCAAACTGGGCAAGCGCGCACCGCAGGAATAGGCTGCGCCAACCCGTTGCAGCCCGTTTCGGCATTGACAATCGCCCCGTCCTCAAGCACGATCGCGCCCCTTTAAGCCCGAGCGTCGCCCGGCGAGACCTTGCAGGTTGCGCCGGCCCCCGAAAGGCTCGATGGCCGGGTCGGCAAGTCAGCGCGGCCCCGAACCCGATACCTGTGGCATGCGGCGGATCTCCGGATACAGCCGCCGTCAATGCAAGCAAAGGAGAGTAAGACAGCATGTCTCGCTACACCGGTCCCCGCCTGAAGGTCATGCGCGCGCTCGGCATCGATCTGCCGGGCCTGTCGCGCAAGTCCATCGAGAACCGCCCGCACCCGCCCGGCCAGCACGGCCAGCGCCAGCGCCGCCGTTCCGACTTCGCGGTCAAGCTCGCCGAAAAGCAGAAGCTGCGCTTCAACTACGGGCTGACCGAGCGCCAGATCCAGCGCCTGTTCAAGGAAGCGAAGGGCGCCAAGATGCCGACGGGCGACAAGCTGCTCGAACTGCTCGAACGCCGTCTCGACAATTTCGTGTTCCGTGCCGGTTTCGCGCCGACCATCGTCGCAGCCCGCCAGCTCGTCCGTCACCGTCACGTGCTGCTCAACGCCCGGATTGCGAGCATCCCGTCGATGCGCATCCGTCCCGGCGACGAGATCACGCTGAAAGACACGTCGTTCAGCATGCCGCTGGTCATCGAGTCGCTGGGCGGTCCGGCATTGACCCGGCCGGAATGGCTCAGCTTCGACGAAACGGCCCGCAAGGCGAAGGTTGCCCGCGTGCCGATGGCCGATGAAGTCCCCTTCCCGATCGACGTCCAGCAGGTCGTCGAGTACTACGCCAACCGGATCTGATCGGCGTCCCATGGACGCCACGGACTACGCCGAACGTCCGGAACTCGCGCTCGTGGCACTGTTGGAGATGCTCCATCAGTGCCACCGAGGTGCCTCCCCGGCCCTCGCAGCCGCAATCCGTACCCATCTCCTCGTGGTTGCTGCCGACACCCGGCACCCGGAAGCCGTGCGCGATGCCGCAGGCCGTCTGGCCCTCGAATGGTGTACCGACCTCGTGTCCGGTGAGCACTCTGTCACCACGCACTGACCGTGATCTGATGTAGCGTCTGGCCGGCACCGGCGCTCGCTGGTCGGCCCTCTGCTTTTCCCCCGCTGCAATGTCTTCGTCGGATGTCCGGTGCTCGCACGGCAGCACCGCCCGGATACCGGACGCCGGGAATTCGACGCGCTGGAAAGCATCGACCAGCACTGCAAGCACTGCAGCCGGCCGTCCATTCCCCCTGGAACCGTCGAGTCGATCGAGAAAATCGTTGACGGGTCATGTAATGATAACTATTCTCATTTCTAGACCCGTCGATTGCTTTCTTCGAAGCTGGAGCTCCCATGGCGCCATCCGCCCGCCCCGCCACCCCACCGAGTCGCCCCGAAACCGTTCTCGCCACCACGCTGTATCTGATGACGGCGTATCTGCGCAATCCGTGTCCCAGTGTCGCAGCCGTCGTACATCGGCACCTGGAATGCCTGGCAACGCATCCGACCGCCGATCCGGTATTGCGCAATCTCGCGGGCGACATCGGTGCGGACTGGGCGCGGATTTCCACCGTCGGATCGGGCCCAGCACGTCGGACGACGTACGGTCCGCCCCATCATGCCGTCGCGACGAGGCATCCGATCTCCATGCTCGTCCCCGCCTAGCTCCGGTCGTCGACGGGAAAAAATAAGGGCAGCCTGACGGCTGCCCTTCGAAAACCCCCTGGCGGGGGAGGAGACCTACAGTTATTTGCGGCGCCACACGCCACTTCTGAAGGGTTCTGACCGAAAAATTAATCTTTTCCCGATCAATGCGTTGTCGACATCCGATCGGATCACACGCCATGAAGACCCGATGACGGACGATCCACGGGTCGGTTATTGTCCGGGTAGACCGTTCTCCCACCCCGGAATGCTTCCATGCCCCTGAAGACGTCCCGCACCACCGTCCACCGGCTGCCCAAACGCGCCCACTACGATTTCGACACCATCACCGACATCCTCGACAGCGGTTTCATCTGTCACCTCGGGTTTGTGTCGGACGGTCAACCCTATGTCATTCCGACCGGCTACGGACGCGATGGCGATGTGTTGTACGTGCACGGCTCGGCCGTCAGCCGAACGCTGAAAGCGGTAGCCGGCGGCATTCCGGTCTGCGTCACCGTCACCCACCTCGATGGACTGGTGCTGGCGCGTTCGGGATTCCATTCATCGATGAACTACCGCTCCGCCGTGATTCTCGGCAGCGCCGAACCCGTGCTCGACGACAAACTGCGGGCGCTGGAGATCATCTCGGAGCAGATCCTGCCCGGACGCTGGGCCGAACTGAGACCGACCACGCGCAAGGAATTGAACGCCACGACGGTGCTGAAACTGCCGATCACCGAAGCATCCGCGAAGATTCGCACCGGTCCGCCCGCTGACGACGACGAAGACTATGCGCTGCCGATCTGGGGCGGCGTCGTGCCGCTCGCATTGATCGCCGGAAAGCCGGAGCACGACGGCAAGGGCGTGCCGATGCCGGCGCCGAAGTATCTGGCGAAGTACCGTAAGAAATGAGCGGGCGCGCCGGTCATTCGATCGCGCTTTCCGGCTCCTTGTCTTTCTTCGCGCGATCACCCCAGGCCACGTAGAGACCGGTGCCGACGATGACCGCCATGCCGATCAGCGAATGCCCATCGGGAAAATCACCGAACACGATCCAGCCCGTCAGCGCGATCCACAGCAACTGCGAATAGCCGAACGGCGACAACGCCGAAGCGCGTTCGATCTCGAGCGCCTTGATCAGCAGAAAATGGCCGGTCATGCCGGCGGCGCCCAACACGACAAACAGCGGCAGATGTTCCGCGTCCGGCATGCGCCAGAAATACGGCAGCAGAAACGTCATCAGGATGCAGCCCACCAGCGCGGTATAGAACAATGTCGTCACCGGGTCGTCGCCACCGCTGATCTTGCGCGTCATGATCTGGTAGAGGCTGTAGCAGGCCGCCGAACCGAGCGCCAGCAGGACCGCTGGATTCAACATGCCGCTGCCTGGCCGCACGATGAACAGCGTGCCGCCGAACCCGACGAGAATCGCGATCCATTGAGTCGGCGTGACCCGCTCATGCAGCAACCAGATCGCGAGCAGCGTCACCAGCAACGGCGACACGAAACTGATCGCCTTCACCTCGGCCAACGGCAAAAAACTCACGGCGCCGAAATTGCAGATCGTCGACCCGAGCAGCAATGTTGCACGCGCGAGTTGCGTCGCGGGCTGCACGGTGCGAAACAGACCAGGACCCCGCATCGGGACGAAGATCGCCAGCATCAGCAGCACGTGAACCGAGTAGCGCACCCACACGACCATCGGCACCGGATAGATCTGCGACAGCCACTTCGCCGTGGTCTCGAGCACGGCAAAACAGGCCGCCATGCCGACGATCATCGCGACCGCGCGGGGACTCACGCGATGGTGCGTTGCACTACGCGCATCGCGCTGCTGCGCGACATCGGGAGGTTTGCCCATGGATCCGAGTGTAGCCGACGGCGGGTTCGCGTCGACATACGAAGTGCGCTGG
>JAHCKV010000356.1 GCA_026125595.1 Burkholderiales bacterium
AGAACCCGGCGATCAGCACGGAATTCCAGACCAGCGGCAGGTATTCCTTGCCGATGAACACCGCCGGATAGTTCGCCCAGGTCGGTGCGAAACGCCAGACCGGCTCGGACGACAGAATATCGAGTCGCCCTTTGAGCGACGTCAGCACGAGCCACAGATACGGCGTCAGCGCGACCATCGATCCTGCCGCGATGACGCCCCACGCGAAGAGCTTCCAGCCCTCCTTCACGAAGCACCCGCCGGTCGATTGCTGCGCCAGTACACGGCCTTGTAGAAGATCGTGCACAGGATCAGCACCATCAGATAGACCATGAACGCGACTGCCGCGCCGTATCCCAGGTCCCAGTTCTTGAAGTTCACGCGATACGTGTAGATCGCCAGCAACTCGGTCACGGTACCGGGTCCGCCACCGGTCAGGATGAAGACCTTGTCGAACTCCTTGAACGCGTCGATGACCCGCAACAGCAACACGAGCGCGATGATCGGCCGCATCAGCGGCAGCAGCACATCGCGAAACTGGCGCCACGGACCGGCACCATCCATCGTCGCCGCCTCGAACGGTTCCCGCGGCAGACTCATCAGTCCCGCCAGCACCACGAGGGTCACGAACGGCGTCCACTGCCACACGTCGATCGCGATGACGGCCGGCATCACGAGGGCCGGATCGGAAAAGATGGAGCTGTCCCGGGACAGGATCCCGAGCGCGCGCAGATAGTGGGTCACCATGCCGAAATCGCCCTGCAAAAGCAGCTTCCACAGCAAACCCACGGCGACCGGGGCCAGCATCATCGGCACCATCAGCAGCGTCAGCACCGCGCGCGGGGTCCGGATGCTGCGGTGGATCAGCAGCGCGAGCCCGAACCCGAGCACGAACTCGATGCCGACGGCCGCCACCACGAAGCGCAGCGTGCGTCCCAAGCTCGCCCAGAAGATATCGTCTTCGACGAACAACCGGCGGAAATTGTCGATGCCGACGAAAGCACCCTTGCGATCCGGATCGGCGAACGACAGATCCGTCAGCGCCGTATAGCCCATGTAGTAGAACGGGCCGACCAGGAACACGATCACCAGCACCGAGGCCGGCACGAGCAGGAGCCACGGTGTGCCACGGTCGAGCAGCCATCGGCCGCGGGCGCCGCTGCGCAGGACGGACATCGGTTCAGCGCGCACTCCGGAAACCGGAATCAGCATCGCTCCAGTGGAAGATCGCGATCCCCGGTCACGGCACCGGATACTTCAGCGGCGCACAGGCGCCCAGCAACTTGGCGATGTCTTTCGCCGACGTGTCGAGCGCCGCCTTCGCCGACTTCTGCCCGGCGAGATAGGTCGATAGCTCGCGCACCATGATGTCGGTCATCTCGGCCGACTGCGGCAGCGTGGCTTTCGGTCTCGCGACCTCGTTGGTCTCCATCGAAGCCTTGGAATAGGCCAGCTTGCGCACGTCCGCAGCGGCATACACGTCGGGGCGCGCGCTGGCACCACCGTTCAGATGCTGCTTCAGTTGCTGGTCGTAGGCCATCATCCACTGGATGAACAGATACGCCGCCTGTTGCTTCTTCGAGTACGCCGGAATCAGGTAGCTCCATCCTTCGACCTGTCCGGTCGCGCCGCCCTTGCCCTGGGGCAGCACGTCGAACGCCATGCGGCCCGCGACCGTCGACTGCTCCTTATCTTCCGCGACCGCGTACGTCGCATCGTTCCACATGATCAGCTCGAACACCTTGCCCTGCTGCATCAGGGCCATCACGTCATCCCAGAAGTAGTTGAGCGTATCGGGCGGCGAGAACTTCATCAGGCTCTTGTAGTACTCCAGCGATTCGACGGCCGCCGGACTGTTGACGATCACGGGTCCGCAATCCGAACCCGACTTCACGTCCAGCACGTCTCCACCGAACGAGTACAGGAAGTTCAGCCACTCGTACCACAGGGCTTCGTGTCGCTTGCCCTGGATGGCGGTGCCGTACAACCCCTTGTCGGGTCGATGGAACCACTCGGCGAGATCGCGATACTCCTTCCATGTCTTCGCCGCATGCAGGTCATAGCCGTACTTCGCCTTGAAGCCAGCCTTTTCCTTGGGGTCGTTCAGCAGATCGGCCCGGTACCACGCGTACATGGTCAGCGCGGTGAACGGAAAGCCGTAGACCTTGCCCTTGTACCACGAGATCTCGCGCCACAGCGCCGGATACAGAACGCGATCGGGTTCGAACGACGGATCGCGCAACCTGGCATCCGCGAGGAAGCGATCGACGGGCTGCAGGTGACCGTTGGCGACGAACTTGCCGAGTTCGCGATGGGGCTGGAGGATGAAGTCGTACCGGGCGCGCCGGGCATTCAGGTCGAGCATCACCTTGTTGACCGCCTCGGAGTGCTCGTACATCTCGACGTCGACCTTGATGCCGGTGCGCTTCGTGAACTCGGGCGCCATGGCCTTCATCGCCTCCAGCGGCGGCAAGGCCTCGCCGATGGTGCGGATGGTCATGCCCCGGTAGGGCTTGGCAGCCTCTTCCAGGGTCCATGCACCGGCCAAGTGTGGAACCTGCCACAGCACGGCAACGATTCCGAGCGCTCGTACCAGACCCTTCCACTGCGTTTCGCATGCCATCCGCTTCTCCCGTTAGACCCATCTGCATCCCGTGTCCGCCGCGGCTCCCGCAGGAGTCGAGTCGATGCTGTCACAGGAATGTTGAACTTGCAAACTTCTCGATGTGTGGGCTACAACATCGTTTGTGTCGACCCACGGCCCGTCACCTTCGGCCCCCGGATCGGATGCCGCGTCGTACATGCACGCTTCGGAGCACCCCATGGATTTCATCTTCATGCTCACCCGCCAGGACCGCACGATCGAGGATTGCCTGGCTGTGGTCGATCTGGTCGCGCCGGTCGGACTGCGCCACGTCGGATTCAAGGACGTCGGCGTCGACACGCAGACGCTGGCGCGGTTGAACGAACGTATCCACGCCAAAGGCATGACGTCATACATGGAAGTGGTCAGCACCACACCGGAAGCGTGCCTGCGATCCGCCCGCGTCGCCCGGGACATCGGCGTGGACCGGCTTCTCGGCGGCACACTGGTTGAAGAAACGCGCATGATCCTCCACGGTTCGGCAGTGGAGTATTACCCGTTTCCCGGTTTGCCGGCAGGTCATCCGACGCAGCTCGGCGGCAGTCCGGAAGATGTCGAACGCGATTGCCGCGGCTTCGTGGCCCAGGGATGCGCGGGGGCCGACCTGCTGGCCTACCGGGCCACGGACGCCGATCCGCTCGATCTCGTCCGGGCCGCACGTCGCGGCCTCGGCAATGCCCACCTGATCGTCGCGGGCAACGTCGACAACCGTGAGCGCATCCGGAACATTGCGCGGGCCGGCGCAAACGCCTTCACGATCGGTTCGGCGATCTTCGCCGGCAGCTACAGTCCACGCAAGGGTTCGATCCTGTCGCAGCTCGCCGACGTCCTCGACGATTGCACACGGACGTCGCTCGACGCCGCGGCATGAGATGCTCTGCCCTGCGGGCCCGTCGACGGGCCCGCTTCCGGAGCATTCCGCGTTGGCCATCATCGGCATCGACATCGGCACCCAGAGCCTCAAGGTCGTCGTGACCGACGATCGCCTGCGCGTGCTCGGCTCCGGATCCGTCTCCTACCGCCCGTCGTATCCGCAGCCGGGCTGGGCCGTGCAGGATCCCCAGCTTTGGCTCGACGGGCTGCGGCCGGCGATCGACCGTGCGTTGCGGGCCGCCCAGGTCCAGCCGTCGGCGGTCGCTGCAATCGGCATCGCCGCGCAGCTCGATGGATGCGTTCCGGTCGACGCCGCGGGCCACGCGCTGGCGCCGGGCATCATCTGGATGGATCGTCGGGCGGAAGCCGAAGTGCGGGACATCCCGGCCGAACTGGTGCGCGAACGCGCCGGTCTGGTCCGGGATTCGACGCACATGGCAGCGAAGATCCGGTGGTATCAGCGCCACGGCAGGTTTGCGGCGCCGGTCCGCACGTGGCATCAGCCAACGTCGTTCGTCGTGGAGCGACTGACCGGCGCGGTCGTGTTCGATCACGGCCTCGCGTCGACGACGATGCTGTACGGACTGGCACTGCGCGACTTCGATCCGGTGCTGCTCGATGCATTCGGCATCGACCGGACTCGGTTGCCGGGCGTTGCCGATGCCGGCGACGCGGCCGGAGCGCTGCACGCCGACGGCGCGACGCTGTGCGGCCTGCGC
>JAHCKV010000357.1 GCA_026125595.1 Burkholderiales bacterium
GCCAGCGCGCCCGACGGCTTGCCGCCACCGCCCGGCTTCATGCTGTTCCAGAAAAACGTGTGGTTCCAGACCTGGGCGGCGTTGTTGAAGATACCGCCGGACGACTTCTTGATGATCTCTTCGAGGGACAGATTCTCGAACTCCGTGCCCTTGATCAGATTGTTCAGGTTGGTCACGTAGGCCTGATGGTGCTTGCCGTAGTGGAACTCGAAGGTTTCCTTCGAGATATGCGGCGCGAGTGCGTCCATCGGGTACGGCAAAGCGGGAAGGGTGTGCTCCACGGAGATCTCCTTGCGGATTCGGGAATCGGGGCCGACATTGTAGCGAAGGCCCCGTCGGACCGTTGCCCGATGAACACCTACGCCGAAAGCGTCGCCACCCGCACCACGACCGCCGTCGCATCGTTGCGTCCCATGTATCGCTGCTGATGCTGCATCGACGCGTCGACCAGATCGCGCGCGGCGCCGTGCGGATCCGGCAGACGCATCAGCGATTCGCGCAGGAAATCGTCGCCGAGCACTTCCCAGACCCCGTCGGACGCCAGCAGGAATACGTCGCCGTCGCGCAGATCGCCATCGGCATACTCGACGATCAGATGGGTATCGAGCCCGACGGCGCGGCGCAGCACGTGGCGCATGTCGCGCCGCGGCCACGTGTGATCGGTCGTCAGCTGTTGCAGACTCCGGTCACGCAACCGGTAGATCCGGGTATCGCCGACGTGGGCCAGGTGGATGCGATCACCGTCGAACACCACGGCCGACAGCGTGCACACGGCGCCCTCGCCGTCGGGCCGGCGCAGATTCTCGGAGACCAGCCAGTCGTTGCTGGCCCGCAGCAAGCGATCGAGCGCCCGGGCCGGACTCCACGGACTCCAAGTTCCGTAGTAGTCCTGGGTCAGGCAGCGCACGGTCGCCTCGGAGGCCACACGCCCGCCGCCGTCACCACTGACGCCGTCCGACAATGCCACGACAACGCCACGCTCCGCGATGGCTTGCGCGTCGGGCGCCGCAATGCCGAAGAAGTCTTCGTTCTGCTTGCCTGCCGCAGCCGCACTTGCATGGCCGAAGTTCAGCTCGAAGCAGGCTCCACCGACGCGCTGCGCCAGCCGGACCGGCTCCGGCCTGCCTAGCACCGCCGCGCCGACGACGCGCGTCGGACCGGGTGCCACGGGGGGAACCGATGCCGGCACGCGGGTCTGCCTCGAATCTCCCACGCTCACCCGGCACTCGCCGGCGCCAGACCCGACGCGCCGATTCTCGGACTGCCCGGTACGATGCCGCCGGCCTCCACCGCGGCAATCGCTTTCGCCTGGTTCATGTCGTCGGTATAGCCGCTGGCAAACAAGCAGCACGCGAGCTGATTCACGATCGGGTGTGGCAACAGCGCCTCGCCTGCCAACGCCTTGCGGATCCACGCGGCGGTAGATGGCGCATCGACCGCGGTCGGAAATCCGTGGACCGCCTTGCCCGGACTCTTTTCCTCGTCGAACAGGGTTTCGCGGATGCCGTCCGCCAGATGGTCGATGCGCGGCCGGGACAACGCCCCCGTCACCGGCTCGCCTTCGTGACTCCGCATCAGCAGCGCGTGGGAGCCGACCGCCAGCAGCACTTCGGCCAATGTCTCCAGCCGTTCCGGTGTGCCGGCACCCACCGCCAGCACCGCTTCACCGCCGAACGGATCCAGCAGCTTCGCGGCCACGTGGGCGCTGGACCGAATGCCCAGCCGGTTGCGCAACGCCAGCACCGCGGCGAGACCCGGTGACAGCACGGCGGTCGGCACGAACGCAATGCCTTCCTGGAACATCGACTCCTGGGCGGCGCGCAGATTCGGACTCGGCATCACGCCCAGCTCGCGCAGCACGTACGCCGCGGCGACGCGTCCACCCCCTTCCAGCGTGCCATGCACCAGTACGGGAATGCCGAGCCGATGCAGCAGCATTGCCATCAGCGGCAGCAAGTCCGGTGCGTCCCGCGCCCCGCCGTACGCCGGCAACACGATCGGCCGCAGACGATCACCGGGAACGTCGAGGGCGTAGACGCGTTCGGTGAGCGCACGACGAAATCCGAGCAACTCTTCGACCGTTTCCCGCTTGGTCCACATCAGCGTCAGCAATGCGCCGAGTTCGAGATCGGGCACGCCGCCGTCGAGCACCGCGGAGAACAGCGCGTAGGCATCGTCTTCGCCGAGACCCTGATCGGATCCGGGGTCGGCGGCGACAGCCTTGAGATAGTGCGTGAAAGGCATTGTTGAAACCGTGCCGACATCCAGCCGGATGCCGACACCCTCCCTTCTTCGATTGGACTTGTCGGGAAGCCGTCCGACACGAAGCGGGGGCGGCTTTGAATGCCGTTCTGTCAGCAACCCATGTGCCAGGCTAAAAATTGTTATTAATCAATAATTAATGATCTACTCCCGACGACGATATCGAGGGAGCGCCTGCGCGAGGTGCGACGGAGCGATTGAATGCCCCAGACTGGTGCGGCAAAATTTCGACATCTATCAATCGTTAGTTTCAAACAACGAACGACCTGGCATCGCACCAAAATGGTTCCGAATTCGATCCGCGAAAGGGTTGTCTTTGGCCCGTCCGGAAGATCAGCTATCACCGCTCGACCGCTCGGAACGCACCCGTCGCACGATCACCGTCGCCGGATTCAGAACAGCGCAAGCTGCCCTTCCGGCGAAGGGGGCCGGAACTGCGTGACATCGAGACCGCTGCGCCGTTCGCGATCGAGCCCCAGGCGCCGGCACGCCTGCTCGAACCGTTGTTCCAGCAGGTCGGCGAACATGCCGTGGCCGCGCATCCGGGAACCGAACGCAGCGTCGTATTCCTTGCCGTCGCGCATCTGCCGCACGCGGCTCATCACATGCCCGGCCTTCAACGGGTAGTGATGCGCCAGCCAGTCCTTGAAGAGATCCTTGATCTCGTATGGCAGTCGCAACAACACATAACCCGCCGTGGAAGCACCGGCCGCCACCGCTGCATCGAGTACCCGCTCCAGCCCGTCATCGGTCAGGAACGGAATGACCGGCGCCACCATCACGCCGCACGGCACACCGGCAGCGGACAGCGCCTGCAGTGCTTCGAGCCGCCGCGCCGGGCTGCTGGCGCGAGGTTCCATGCGCCGTGCGATGTCGTGATCGAGCGTCGTGATGCTGATGAACACGCGGACCAGTCGACGTTGGGCCATCGCCGTCAACAGATCGAGATCGCGCAGCACCAGCGCATTCTTGGTGACGATACCGACCGGATGGCGACACGCCTCCAGCACTTCGAGCACCTGCCGCGTGATCCGATATTCGCGCTCGATCGGCTGATACGGATCGGTATTGGCCCCGAGTGCGATGGACTCGACCTTGTGTCCCGGTCTTGCCAGCTCACGCCGCAGCAGCGCGGCAGCATTGACCTTCGCGAACAGCCGCGTTTCGAAATCGATGCCCGGCGACAACTCCAGATAGGCGTGGGTCGGCCGTGCGAAGCAGTAGATGCAGCCGTGCTCGCAGCCACGATAGGGGTTGATCGAGTACGTGAACGGCACGTCCGGCGAATCGTTGCGCGACAGGATGCTGCGCGCCGTCTCTATGGTGACGTGGGTCCGCAGCCGTTGCGGTGGGTCCTCCGACGCGTCGTCGGGCGACCAGCCATCGTCCACCGTCTCCCGCCGGACCGTCTCGAAACGGCCTTCCGGGTTGATCGTGGCACCCCGCCCCTTCTCCGGACGGGCGGTCTCGCCATCGTGGGTTCGCAGCGCCATGCTGGCTTTATATACAGCTATTCCACGCCCCGCAACCGGACCCGCAAAACAGAAGCCCCGCACGAGGGCGGGGCTTTCCGTGATCGGCGTCGAACCGGGCCGGCTATCCGGCCGTGCCGACGTTCATCATGCGGCAGGCCGCCTTGAACAGATCCGATTCCGGATTGGCGAACGTCTCCAGAATGCTGAAGTGATCGTCACCCGCCGACACCACGTCATCGGCAATGACCGACTGCCAGCGCTCCTTCAACAATTTGTGCTGATACTGGAAGCCGTCGATCTCCTTGCTGCCCACGGCCAGCGTCAACGGGGCTTCGGTCGCCGGCGGCATGAATGCCGGGCTCGCCTTCAGCGCCGAGGCCTCGTCGAGACGGACGTCGCCGTTGATCGACGTGTGGATGATCGGACTCAGATCGTAGATGCCACTCAACGACAGGGCGCCT
>JAHCKV010000358.1 GCA_026125595.1 Burkholderiales bacterium
TTCGGCTCCTGGATCGCATCGATGCCGGCGCCGGCCCCGGGCGAACACCGGTTGATGCTGGCCCCGGGTGCGGCACAGCGACTGGTGGAATTGCAGCCGCCGGCGGCCGCGGCGGCCCGGCTGCTCGTCGGACCGGAGGGCGGCCTCACGCCGGCCGAGGCCGAAACCGCCGCCGCCCGCGGATTCGTCGCAGTGCGGCTCGGTCCGCGTATCCTGCGCACCGAGACTGCCGGTGCCACCGCGTTGGCGGTGCTGCAGACCCTGTGGGGCGATTTCTGAGGTCGCCGGGCGCCCCTTCCTTCGTATACTCCGCCGTTCTGCACCCGGCGCATACCGGCGTCATCGCAGCAGGCCCATCGACCCAGACGAGACCCCATGAAGATCGAGAACAGTACTTTCATCGTCACCGGCGGCAGTTCCGGCCTCGGTGAAGCGACGGTGGCGATGGTCACCGCCGCCGGCGGCAACGTCGTGATCGCCGACGTGAATCGCGACATGGGAACCGTGCTGGCCTCCAGCATCGGCGCCAGTGCGCGATTCATCGAATGCGACGTGACGTCGGAGGAACACGCCAAGCGGGCCATCGAAGCGGCGCTGGGCACGTACGGCAACCTGCACGGCCTGATCAACTGCGCGGGCGTCGGCATTCCGGCCAAGGTGGTCGGCAAGGAAGGTCCGCACCCGCTCGAGAAATTCGCGCGCATCGTGTCGATCAACCTGATCGGCACGTTCAACATGATCCGGCTCGCCGCCGAAGCGATGACTCGCGACCAGACCGGCACCGGTGGAGAACGCGGCGTCATCGTCAACACGGCGTCGGTCGCGGCGTTCGACGGCCAGATCGGCCAGGCCGCCTATTCCGCGTCCAAGGCCGGCGTGGTCGGCATGACGCTGCCGATCGCCCGCGAACTGGCGCGCTTCGGCATCCGCGTGTGCACCATCGCGCCCGGCCTGTTCGAGACGCCGATGATGGCGGGGCTGCCCCCCGAAGCGCAGCAGTCGCTGGCCGCCCAGGTGCCGTTCCCGCCGCGACTCGGCCGTCCGCGGGAGTTCGCCAATCTCGTCCGTCACATCGTCGAGAACGAGATGCTCAATGGCGAAACGATCCGGCTCGACGGCGCGATCCGGATGGGTCCGAAATGACGCGACGGGGCGACGTGGGCGTCGCTCCGTCCACCGCATCGACGTCGCGCCGAGAAGCCGACCCCGACTCCTCCGATCGCTCCATGGATACTCCGATCCAGACGCAATTCGTGCCGTGGTTCCGCGCCGCGGCGCCGTACATCCACGCGTTCCGCGGCAAGACGTTCGTGGTCGCGTTCGGCGGCGAAGTCGTGGCCGACGGCAAGTTCGTCGAACTGACCCACGATCTGAACCTGCTCGCGGCGCTCGGCGTGCGGCTCGTGCTGGTGCACGGCGCGCGCCCCCAGATCGAAGAGCGACTGAAGCGCCGGCACGCACAGATCCGCTACGTGCGCGACATGCGCGTCACCGACGAGGCCGCACTCGCCGACGTGAAGGACGCCGCTGGCCGACTGCGCACCGAGATCGAGGCGCTGCTGTCGATGGGGCTGCCCAACTCGCCGATGGCCAACGCGACGATTCGCGTATCGAGCGGCAACTACGTCGTCGCGAGGCCGGTCGGCGTCGTCGACGGCGTCGACATGCTCTACACCGGCGAAGTCCGGAAGATCCACGCCGACGCGATCATCCGCCGCCTGGAAGACGGCGATCTGGTGCTGATCTCGCCGCTCGGCAACTCACCGACCGGAGAGATATTCAACGTGACGCTGGAAGACGTCGCGGCCGCGACGGCCATTGCGCTGCAGGCGGACAAGCTGATCTTCCTGATGGACGAACCGGGCGTCACGAACAAGAAAGGTGTTCTGCTGCGAGAACTGACGGTGTCCGATGCCGAGCGCGTGCGCACCGGCAAGCACAAGCCCGCGAACGACGCTTTGCTGTATCTGCCGTTCGCCGCGCGCGCCTGCCAGGGCGGCGTGAAGCGGGCGCACCTGATCTCGCGTCACCAGGACGGCGCGCTGATGCTCGAGCTGTTCACGCACGACGGCGTCGGCACGATGGTCACGCAAGATCCGCTGGAGCGCCTGCGGCCAGCGACGATCGACGACGTGGGCGGCATCCTGCACCTGATCGCGCCACTGGAAGCCGACGGCACGCTGGTCAAGCGTTCGCGCGAGTATCTCGAGATCGAGATCGACCGCTTCACGGTGGTCGACCACGATGGCCGCATCGTCGGTTGCGCGGCGCTCTATCCGTTCCGCAACGAAGCGGCGGGAGAACTCGCGTGCCTCGCGGTGGATCCGGCCCATCGTGATGCCGGTGCCGGCGAGCGGCTTCTTCACTACGTCGAAGCGCGCGCACGGAAGGCGAAGCTGCGCCGGCTGTTCGTGCTGACGACCCGCACCGCGCACTGGTTCATCGAACAGGGATTCACGCCCGAAGACGTCTCCGCGCTGCCGAAGACCCGCCAGCAGTTCTACAACTACCAGCGCCGGTCGAAAGTGCTGGTGAAGCCGCTGTAGGCGTGCCGGTTCGCCGCAGCACCGCGACGCGATGAAACCGCCGGACGGTATCGACGACGCGCACCCGCGCATCCGGCGCACGTCCGTGCCGTGGTATCGGTTGCTGCATTCGCTGCGCTTCCGACTGATCGCGGCCAGCATCCTGGTATCGGGCATCATGGCGCTGCTGCTGGTCGCCAATTCGGTCGGCACCATGCGGACCGCGCTGCGGGAACAGGCCGCCGCGTGGGTCCAGAGCACCGCCCCGCTGCTCAATGCGACGCTCGCCGCGCCGCTGGCGAAACGCGATCACGCCACACTCGAAGCGATCCTGCGCGAGATCCAGTCCAGCCGCGCATTCACGTACGCGGTACTGCGAGACCAGAGCGGCGCAGTCGTGGCCGGCGCGGGCTGGAATCCGCAGCGCCCGCTGCCCGATCTGGACACCGGGTTCGAAGCGATCGACGGCGACGGCCGTTTCGACACCGCGATCGCGATCACGAAGGACGGCGAGCACCTCGGCGCGCTGCAGATCGGCCTCGATGCAAGCTTTCTCGCGACCGCCGAGCGCCACCTCGTGTCCGAAGGCACGGTCATCGTCGTCGCGTCGTTCGTGCTCGCGACGGTTCTGCTGGGCGTGATCGGCTGGTTCCTGACGCGGCACCTGCGACGGCTCACCCGCGCCGGCGAAGCGATGGCCCGCGGTGATCTGTCGGTACGCGTCGATGTCCGCGCGCGCGACGAAGTCGGACAGCTGGCCACCGCCTTCAACGCGATGGCCCGCGCCGTTGAAGATCGGGTTTCGCAGATCCGCGCCAGCGAAGCCAAGTTCCATGCGATCGCCGACTACAGCTACGACTGCGAACTGTGGCTCGCGCCCGACGGACGATTGTTGTGGATCAATCAGCGCGTGCTCGCACTGACCGGCTTCTCGGTCGATGAATGCATGGCGATGCCCGATTTCCCGGTGGGCATCGTCGCGGCGCACGACGCCGGCCGGATCCGGAACGAATTGCAGCAAGCCGCGACCGGCACCAGCGGATCGGACGTCGCCTTCCGGATCCGCCGGCGCGACGGCACGGCGTTCTGGGCCGCTGCCGACTGGCGACCGATCTACGACCACGCGGGCGAACACATCGGCATTCGGCTGTCGATCCGCGACGTCAGCCAGCGCAAGGAAGCCGAGAACCGGCTGTCCGACACATTGCAGGAACTGGAGAAGGCCTATGCGATCCAGAAGGAGTATCTGGCGCTGGCATCCGAAGAGCGTGCACGACTCAATGCGCTGCTCGCGACGATGCACTTCGGCATCCTGTTCGTCGATCGCGACAACAAGATCATCTATTCCAATCCGGCGTTCGAGCAGATCTGGCTGCTGACGTCGAGTCAGATGCGGTTCGCCGGCCTGAACGCGACATCGGTGCTGCATCATGCGGCGCACATGCTCGCCGATCCCGACAGCGTCATGGACCGCCTGATGCGATTGCCGTCCGCCGTGGAGCCGTCGGAGGCGCTCGAACTGGAAATGGCCGACGGTCGTCTCGTGACGCAGACGTGCCATCCGGTGCGCGATGCACGTCAACAGCTGGTGGGTCATCTGTGGGTCTACGAAGACGTGACCCGCGAACGTCAGACCGCATCGCAACTGCTGTATCTGGCCGAACG
>JAHCKV010000359.1 GCA_026125595.1 Burkholderiales bacterium
CGCGTGCGGATCGAATCACTGGATATCGCCTTCGAGCCGCCCGACATTCTCGTTTTCCGGACGCGTTGTTCCGGCGGTACGTACATCCGATCCCTGGCTCAGGATCTCGGCGCGCAGATCGGGTGCGGTGCCCATCTGGCGGAACTGCGACGGGAAGGCTCTGGGGCGCTGACGCTAGACGACGCCGTGTCGCTGGACCTTCTGGAGAATCTCCCGCCGGAGGAACGGCAACGGTATCTACTGCCCACCGATCTGCCGATCATGGCGTTGCCGCGTCTCGAATTGCAGGCCGACGCCGCCACCGGACTTCGCCAAGGTCGGGAGCTCTTCGTATCGACACCCTCGGCCTGCGGAGAATCAAGGGCTTATGGTCCGGGCGACCAGTTCCTCGGCGTCGTGACGGTCGAACCGGGAGGACGCGTCAAGGCGCTTCGGCTGCTCGCGACACAGCCCGCGATGGACGGGCGCCCGTGACTGCGCTAACTGACTCAATTTGCTTGGATTCTCAAGGGTGGGTGCGTATAATCCGCGCCTTTCCGAAGGAGAGAACGTTCAAATGGCCGTGTCCGTGACCGACAAAGCGCAGATCGTCAGCGACTATCAGCGCGCCCAGGGCGACACCGGGTCGCCGGAAGTCCAGATTGCCCTGCTGACCGCGCGTATCAATGGTCTGACGGGCCACTTCAAGGCGAACATCAAGGATCATCATTCGCGCCGTGGTCTGCTGCGCATGGTGAGCCGCCGCCGCAAGCTGCTCGATTACCTGCGGTCCCGTGATGCCGACGGCTACCGCAAGCTGATCGAACGGCTCGGCTTGCGCAAGTAAGCGCCATTCCGATTGTCGTGCGTTCGTCCGCGTCCGTGGACGACGACCGTTTGAGTCCAACCCCGACGACCCTGCCGCTCCCGCGGCATGCGGTGGTGTGTATGCGAGCGCGTGGCATTGGAATGCCATCGCGCTGCCAGGGCGTCCTTTCCTATCAAGGATCTTCGCCCCGATGAGCCTCGTCAAAAAGACACTCCAATACGGCCGGCATCAGCTCACCATCGAAACCGGTGAGATCGCGCGGCAATCCAGCGGTGCCGTTCTCGTCAACCTGGATGACACCGTCGTGCTGGTCACCGTCGTCGGCAAGAAGACCGCCGACCCGAGCAAGGATTTCTTTCCGCTTACCGTCGACTATCAAGAACGCACGTATGCCGCCGGCAAGATTCCCGGCGGGTTCTTCAAACGGGAAGGGCGTCCTTCCGAAAAGGAAACCCTGACTTCCCGGCTGATCGATCGTCCGATCCGTCCGCTGTTCCCGGAAGGCTTCTTCAACGAAGTGCAGGTCATCGCGACCGTGATGTCGTCGAACCCCGAGGTCGATGCCGATATCCCTGCGCTGATCGGTGCCTCGGCTGCGATCGCGTTGTCGGGCATCCCGTTCAGCGGCCCGATCGGCGCCGCTCGTGTCGGCTACCTCGATGGCCAGTACGTGCTGAACCCGACGGCCACCGAGCTCAAGACGACAAAGCTCAATCTGGTCGTAGCCGGTACCGCGCAGGCCGTGCTGATGGTGGAATCGGAAGCATTCGAGCTGTCCGAAGAAGTGATGCTCGGTGCGGTCGTCTACGGTCACGAACAAATGCAGGCGGTGATCAACGCGATCAACGAACTCGTCGACGAAGCTGGCAAGCCGCTGTGGGACTGGCAGCCGCCGGCGCGTGACGAAGCCCTCGTGTCGCGCATTTCGGCGATCGCCGAAACCGATCTTCGCGACGCCTATCGCCTGAAGCAGAAGCAAGCCCGGTCGCAGCGCATCGACGAGATTCAGGCCGCCGTGCTGGCCGAAATCAAGGCCAATGCCGTGACGCCGCCCGACGAGCGCGTCGTCAAGAATCTGTTCAGCGATCTGGAAGCGAAGATCGTCCGCAGCCAGATCCTCGACGGCGAACCGCGCATCGACGGTCGCGACACGCGGACCATCCGTCCCATTACGATTCGCACCGGAATTCTGCCGCGAGCGCACGGTTCGGCGCTGTTCACGCGCGGTGAGACGCAGGCGCTCGTGGTGGCGACGCTCGGCACTGCCCGCGACGAACAGATCATTGACGCGTTGCAGGGCGAGTTCAAGGAGCGCTTCATGCTCCACTACAACATGCCACCCTATGCCACGGGCGAAACCGGTCGCGTCGGGACGCCCAAGCGACGCGAAATCGGCCACGGCCGTCTCGCGAAACGTGCCCTGATCGCCGTGCTGCCGACGCCGGAAGAGTTCGGCTACTCGTTCCGCGTGGTGTCGGAGATCACGGAGTCGAACGGTTCGAGCTCCATGGCTTCGGTGTGCGGTGGATGTCTGGCCATGATGGATGCCGGCGTGCCGATGAAGGCGCACGTGGCGGGTGTGGCAATGGGCCTGATCAAGGAAGGCAATCGTTTTGCCGTGCTGTCCGATATCCTCGGCGACGAAGATCACCTGGGCGACATGGACTTCAAGGTTGCCGGTACCGAGAACGGTGTCACTGCCCTGCAGATGGACATCAAGATCCAGGGCATCACGAAAGAGATCATGCACGTGGCCCTGCTGCAGGCGCGCGAAGGCCGGCTGCATATCCTCGGCATCATGAAGGGTGCGCTGGGTTCGGCACGTGCCGAACTGTCGACGTTCGCGCCGCGGATGATCACCATCAAGATCAAGCCCGAGAAGATCCGCGACGTGATCGGCAAGGGGGGGGCGGTCATCCGCGCCATCACCGAAGAGACCGGCACGACCATCGACATCCAGGATGACGGTACCGTCACGATCGCCTGCGTGTCGTCCGAAGGCGGTGAAGCGGCACAGCGGCGGATCGAAGAGATCACGGCAGAGCTCGAACTGGGCCGCGTCTACGAAGGCACGATCCAGAAGATTCTCGACTTCGGCGCGATCGTCAGTGTGCTGCCCGGCAAGGACGCGCTGCTGCACATCTCGCAGATCGCCAAGGAACGCGTCAATGCCGTGTCCGACCACCTCAAGGAAGGTCAGACGGTACGCGTGAAGGTCATCGAGATCGACGAGAAAGGACGGGTTCGCGTTTCCATGCGCGCGCTGCTCGAACCGGACGCCGTCACGCCGGCCGAGTAACCACCGAATCACCACCGCCTGCTCGTACCGCAGGCGGACAACAAAAAGCCCGGCGATGCCGGGCTTTTTGTTGTCGGGTGACGGGACCGTGATCGGTCAGTGAACCGGTGGCACGCTGTGCACCACCATTTCCGTGAACGGCCACACGTAGGCCTGCAGCATGATCACGCCACCGACGAGCGCGGCCAGCACTAGGCTGTGCCAGAACACATAGCGCAGGATGTCGCCTTCGTGCCCGTACCAGCGGGTGGCCGTCGATGCGACCACGATGCTCTGCGCGTCGATCATCTTGCCCATCACGCCCCCCGAGCTATTGGCGGCTGCCATCAGTTCGGGGCTCAGGCCGAGCTGCTCTGCCGTGACGCGCTGCAATCCGCCGAACAACACGTTCGACGCGGTGTCCGAGCCCGTCAACGCAACACCCAGCCAACCCAGCATTGCACCGAAGAACGGATAGAGCACGCCGGTGTGCGCGAACATCAATCCCAACGTGGCGTCAGTCCCGGAATACTTGGTCACGAATCCGAGGGACAGCATCGCGGCGATGGTCAGCAACGAAAATCGCACCAGCACGATGGTGTCCCAGAATTTCCGGAACAGCCCGCCGATCGAGTAGCCCATGTACAGGCCGGCCAGGATCGCCGACAGGAAAATGCCCGTGCCGGTAGCGGACAACCAGTTGAGCGTGAAGATCGCCTTTTCCTTCGACGGCTTCGTCACCACCGGCGGGCCTTTCTCGACCAGTTCATGCAGGCCCGGCACCGGGAAGTCGAGCTTCGTGATGGGCCCCCAACCGTAGGAGATCTTGGTTTCCTGCTTCACGCCTTCGACGATCTCGACGTGTTTGCCCGTGCCGTTCATGAAATCCTTGACGGTGGGCAGGCCCCACGCGAACACGAAGACCGTCAGGATTCCCCAAGGGATCCACGCGCGCATCACCATCGCGGAATCGTGCTTGGTGAAGCTGGTCGGGACGCCCGTCGTGTCGGCTGTGCCGGATTCCCGACCTTTGAGACGCGTTGTCGTCCAGATCTCTTTCGGCTTCCAGACCTTCAGGAACAGGATCAGCGC
>JAHCKV010000036.1 GCA_026125595.1 Burkholderiales bacterium
GTCCCGTCCGGCGCGGATGGTGATTCGCCACGATGCGGTCGAGATGGCGCTCGACGACGGCACCGCCCTGACGGCGGCGCTGGTGGTCGGCGCCGATGGCCGGGATTCCTGGGTGCGACAGGCCGCAGGCATCGGCGTGCGTCGCCGCGATTATCCGCAGCACGCGGTGGTCGCCAACTTCCGAAACGCCGAGCCCCATCGTGGTACGGCGCGGCAGTGGTTTCGCCGCGATGGCGTGCTCGCGCTGTTGCCGTTGCCCGACGACCACGTGTCGATGGTGTGGTCCGCGCAGGAATCCGTTGCGCTGGAACTGATGGCCGCCGAGCCGGAGGTGCTTTCAGTGCGGGTTGCCGAGGCGGCAGGAATCGACCCTGCCGCGCTGGGCACCGTGACCCCGGCGGCGGACTTCGAACTGCGTGCGATGGCGGCCTCGAAGCTCGTGGCGCCGCGGCTCGCGCTGGTCGGCGATGCGGCCCACAACGTGCACCCGCTGGCCGGGCAAGGGGTCAATCTCGGATTTCGCGATGTGCGCGAACTGATCGATGTGCTGGGCGCGCGCGGCGCCGAGCCCGATGTCGGCAGCCTGTCGCTGCTGCGGCGGTACGAGCGCGCGCGCCGCGAAGATCAGGCCGTGACGCTCGCCGTGACGGACGGACTGCAGCGCCTGTTCGCGGCCCGTGCGCCCGGCGTGTCGTGGATACGCAATGTCGGTATGGCACTATCGGACCGCAATGCCGGTCTCAAGCAGCGGCTGATGCGTCACGCGCTCGGCTGATTTCCTCTTCCGGTCGCCGCGCCCCCATTTCTTCCAGGAGTTTTCCCATGATGCATCGCATTCTCCAGCAGGTCCTCGCCGTCGGCCTGCTCGTCGCCACCGCCGCCTGCGCCGACGAGGATTCGGTCAAGAAGGCGTTCCAGGCCAAGTTTCCGAAGGCCGTCGTCGATACCGTCACGTTGCTGCCGGAGCTGGGGTTGTACGAGATCGTGCTGCCTCGCGGTGACGAGCCGATCATCATCTACACCGACGAGAAGTTCAGCTACATGCTGCAGGGCAGCCTGGTCGAAACGAAAAGCATGACCGACCTGACCGAGCGCAAGCGCGCGCGGCTCACCGCCATCGATTTCTCGTCGCTGCCGCTGGACCAGGCGATCAAGAAGGTCAAGGGCAAGGGCACGCGCAAGGTGGCAGTGTTTTCCGATCCGGATTGCCCCTATTGCAAACGCGTCGAGCACGAGTTCGAGAAGCTGGACGACGTGACGATCTACATCATGCTGTACCCGATCGAGGAACTGCATCCGAAGGCGCCGGCACGCGCCCGGTCGATCTGGTGCGCACCCGATCGGGTCAAGGCCTGGGACGACTACATGCTGCGCGGCACGGCCCCGGCCGCGGCGGGTACCTGCGACAACCCGGTCGATGCCGTCGTGGCATTCGGCAAGTCGAAGGGCATCACGGGTACGCCGACGCTGGTGTTCGAAGACGGCAGCCGCATGCCGGGGGCGTTGAATTCCGCCCAGATCGAGGCTCAGTTCGCGAACGCCGCCAAGAAGTAGCCGACCGCGTTTGCCGGGCGTGATGGCCGAGGCCGATCGGGACCCCCTGCCCAGACCGCGCCGCGGCCCCGATCGCGCCCTGCTGTTCGCTGTCGCCGTGTCGGCGTTGGTGCATCTCGCCATCGTGTCCGGTGTGCCGGTGCGGGTGCCGGCAGGGTCCGCTGCCACGGGCACGGCGCTGCGCGCGACGCTCGCTTCCGCGGACGCCGACACCGATCCGAAAGACGCTGTGTCGACCGATTCACCGACCGTCGTCGCGGCGCCCGCGAGGCCGCAACCGATACCGATACCGACACCGTCTCCGGCCGTCGAGCCTGAACCGCCGGCGCCGCCGGTTCCACCAGCGGCGATCGCGCCGGTTTCGGCCGGTCCCGCGCCGGTCGAAGGCCCGCCGGGCCTCGAGATGCCGCAGATCGCCGATCCGGAGTTCTATCCGTCCCGGCTGCTCGATGTCTATCCGAAACCGATGGCCGATGTGCCGCTCAGCTATCCGGCCGGCGCCGAATCGTCGGACACGAGCGGTACCGTCACGCTGTTGTTGCTGATCGACGAACTGGGGATGGTGGTCGAGGCGACCGTGGTGGAGGCTGATCCGCCCGGCCATTTCGAGCAGGCGGCCATCGATGCGTTCCGAAACGTGCTGTTCGCGCCCGGTCAGCGGCACGGGCGCCCGGTCAAGAGCCGGCTGGTCGTCGAAGTCTCATTTCAGGCCCAGGCGGATTCCCAGCGGGCGCCGTGATCCGCGCCCGGGTCAGCGGGCCGGTGGCGTCATGCCGATGGGCCACAGCACCCACAGCTGCAATGGTTGCCGCATGCGACCGGCGAGTTCGCCGGCCTGATCACCGAATCCCCAGAAATAGTCCGCCCGGACCGCGCCGCGAATCGCGCCACCCGTGTCCTGCGCGGCGACCAGTCGCCGAAGGGGTTCCGGCGCGTTGGGCCACGTGCTGACGAGCCAGACCGGCGCGCCGAGCGGAACGCTCTTTGGATCGACCGCGATGCTGCGCCCGGCGGTCAGCGGCACGCCCAATGCACCCGGGGGGCCGTCGTTCCCGCTCGGCAGCTCGCGAAAGAACACGTACGACGGATTCTCGTCGAGCAGCGCCTGCAGGCGATCCGGATTGCGCTTGCCCCAGTCCTTGATGCCCTGCATCGACGCCTTTTCGAGCGGCATCTCGCCGCGTTCGACCAGCAGCCGGCCGATGGAGCGATACGGGTGCCCGTTCTGGTCCGCGTATCCGACCCGCAGCATCGATCCGTCGTCGAGCCGGATCCGTCCCGACCCCTGGATCTGCAGGAAGAACAGATCCACCGCGTCGTCGACCCACGCGATCTCGCGGCCCTGGGCGCCGGTGCCGCCGCCGTCGATATCGGCCCGCGTCCAGTACGGCACGAGCTTGCGACCGACGACGCGGCCGCGCAGCCGCAGGCCTTTCGTTTCCGGCACGACCTCGCCCAGCTCGACGGTGATCAGATCATCGGGCGCCGTGTACACCGGAAACCGGAAGACGTCGGTCGGCGTCCGGCTGCCGCGCAGCAGCGGTTCGTAGTAGCCGGTCAGCAGGCCTTCATTGCGGCCGTCCGCGGTGGTGACGCGCCACGGCGTGAAAGCGGTTTCGAGAAACCGGCGCTGCTCTGCCCCCGGGGCCAGCGTCACCGAGCGCGCCTGCGCGCAGACGGTGTCCCAACCCGGCTTCGCTTGCAGTGCGGTGCATCCCTGCACGAATGCCAGCAGGCCCGCGCCGATATCGTCATCCGACCAGCCCGGCAGTTCGTCGAAGGTCGCGGCCTGCCATGGTGCCGACGCGCCGGGCGCTGGGGGCGAAGGCGTCGGAGGTGTCGTGGCGGGCGGCGTGGGTTCCGCCGCGATCGGCGGCGTCGGACCCGGCGGCGTCGGAACCGGCGGCGTCGGGCGAGGGGGCGTGGCGCAGCCGGCGATCAGCGCGACCGCGGCAATGCCGGCTGCGACGCCGCGTCGCGTAGAGTACGGGACCGAAGGGCGGCGCATCGGTGCGCCCGCCCGATCTTCACGACAAGACATCATGGGATGGATCCTGCTCGAAGCGGCCCTGGCACTCGCCATCGGCCTGTTGATCGTCTGGTGGACCTGGCCGCGCAAGAAGCGGCCGGACGACGAACGCTGATCGGGGTGTCGCCCGCGCGGGTCAGTGCAACGTGCGCGGCATCGACAGCATGAACTCCGGCACCGCGGCATCGAACGTCGTGCCGTCGGCCGATTCCATCTGATAGCTGCCGCGCATCGTGCCCACCGGCGTGGCGATGGCGGCGCCGCTGGTGTACTCGAACTGCTCGCCCGGTGCGAGGTGCGGCTGCTCGCCGACCACGCCGACGCCACGGACTTCCTGCACGCGGTTGTCGGCATCGGTGATCACCCAGTGGCGGCTGATCAGCTTCGCGGCGACGCTGCCGGTGTTGGCGATGGTGATCGTATAGGCGAACACGTAGCGGTTCGCGGATTCGTCCGACTGCTCGGGCACGAACGTGGCGCGGGCAGTGACGGTGATCTCGTGGCGGTTGTCGTCCGGCATCCTGATATTCCACTCCAAAAGTCGCGAAGGCTCAACTATGCGCAGTAGAATCCGCGGCTTCCCGTTCGGGATCGCATCCCATGTCTTCGACTTTCCGCATTGCGCCGAGCCTGTTGTCCGCCGATTTTGCGCGGCTCGGCGATGAAGTCTCGGCGGTCGTCGCCGCCGGCGCCGACCTGATTCATTTCGACGTGATGGACAACCATTACGTCCCCAATCTCACTGTCGGGCCTCTGGTCTGCGAGGCGATCCGCCCGCACACGCAGGTGCCCATCGACGTGCACCTGATGGTGAGGCCGGTGGACCGCATCGTGCCCGATTTCGCGAAGGCCGGTGCGAATGTCATTTCGTTCCACCCGGAAGCCTCCGAGCACGTGGATCGCACGCTGTCGCTGATCCGGGACCACGGTTGCCGCGCGGGGCTGGTGTTCAATCCGGCGACGCCGCTGGTGTGGCTCGATCACGTGATGGACAAGGTGGACCTGATCCTGATCATGTCCGTGAACCCGGGGTTCGGCGGACAACAATTTATTCCCGCGTCCTTACCAAAGATTGCCAACGTGCGAGCTCTGATCGACCGGACCCACAGCCACGCGCTCCTTGAGGTGGATGGGGGCGTGAAACCGGACAACGCGGAGTCGATTCTTGAGGCCGGGGCCGACGTGTTGGTGGCGGGATCCGCCGTGTTTTCCCATCATGATTATGCCGCCGCCATTACGGCGCTCAGAGTCGGTCATGTACCACCGCCGCGGACCAACAGGATTACGTTGCCGCAGGTTCTGATGGGCGGTGTCGCGCGCGGCACCATCCGGGCGGTCGCGTTCGATCTCGACGGCACCCTGCTCGACACGCTGCCCGATCTCGTGGCGGCCGGCAACGCGATGCTGCGGGACATCGGTCGCGCGGAGGTCGACGAAGTCGTCGTGCGACGCTTCATCGGCGATGGACTGCGGGTGCTGGTCCGGCGATTGATCACCGGGCAGATGGAAGCGGAGCCGGATCCGGCGCAATACGAAGCGGCGCTCGCGGCCTACCTCGGGCACTACCGGAATGCGCTCCATGTGCATACCCGCCCGTACGACGGCATGCTCGATGGCCTGATCGCGCTGAAGGCGGGCGGCGCACGGCTGGCCTGCATCACCAACAAGGCCGAGACCTTCACGCATCCGCTGCTGCAGCACTTCGGTCTGACCTCGTACTTCGATCAGGTGATCGGCGGCGACACGTTGCCGCGCCGCAAGCCCGATCCGCTGCAACTGATCCATTGCTGCGAGCGATTCGGCATCGAACCGGCGGCGCTGCTGATGGTGGGCGACTCGCCCAACGATGTTCGCGCGGCCCGTACGGCCGGCAGCCCGGTGGTGTGCCTGCCCTATGGATATCGGGGCGATCTCGACGTGCGGGCGCTCGGGGCCGATGCTATAGTCCCGAGCGTTTTCGCGTTGAGCCAACAGCTCCTGTCCCTCCCGTCATGAACTTCTACCATCCGCAAGGTCGGGCATCGATCCGCCGTGCGACCGTGTCGTGGTGGCGCCCCTGGCGCCCCTCGATCGTCGCCTGGCGCGGGCGCTAACGCGCGCCGTCGATTTCCCTACCTGGATGGCATCACGGAGTTCCCATGACAGAACAGGAGTTCTTGCAGCTCGGGGCGAGCGGTTACAACCGCGTGCCCGTCGTGCTGGAAACGCTGGCCGACCTCGACACCCCGCTGTCGGTCTATTTGAAGCTCGGTAATCGCCCCTACTCGTATCTGCTGGAATCGGTGCAGGGCGGCGAACGCTTCGGCCGCTACTCGTTCATCGGCCTGCCGGCCGAGATCCGATTCGAAGTGCGCGGCCACGTGTGCAGCGAGTATCGCGGCAATACGCTGCTGTCCGAGACCGAGCAGGACGATCCGCTCGCGTGGGTCCGCGAGAATCACCAGCGATTCCACGCCGCGGTGTTGCCCGGGTTGCCGCGCTTCGCCGGCGGGCTCGTCGGCTACTTCGGCTACGAAACCGTGCGCTACATCGAAAACCGGCTCGCGAAGACCGAGAAACCCGACGTGCTCGGCGCACCGGACATCCTGCTGCTGCTGTCCGACCGGCTCGCGGTCGTCGACAACCTTTCCGGCAAGCTCTATCTCGTCGTGTACGCCGATCCGCGCGGGCCCGACGCCTACGCCAACGCGCAGCACCAGCTGGATGTGCTGCACGCGGCGCTGCGCAAGCCGGTGACCATGCCGGCGGAATTGCCGGCGGAGCCGGCTCCGGCGTTGTCGGAGTTCAGCGAAGACGCCTTCATCGAAGCGGTCGAACGCGCCAAGCGTTACATCTTCGACGGCGACATCATGCAGGTCGTGCTGTCGCAGCGGCTGTCCCATGCGTATCCCGCATCGCCACTGTCGCTGTACCGCGCGTTGCGGGCGCTGAATCCGTCGCCGTACATGTTCTATTTCGACATGGGCGGGTTCCAGGTCGTCGGCGCAAGCCCGGAAATCCTGGTCCGCCTCGAAAGCGGCATGGTCACCGTGCGGCCCATTGCCGGCACCCGGGCGCGGGGCGCCACGCGCGAGCAGGATGTCGCGCTCGAACAGGAGCTGCTGGCCGATCCGAAAGAGCGGGCTGAGCACGTGATGCTGATGGATCTCGGCCGCAACGACGTGGGTCGCGTCGCGGAGCTCGGCTCCGTGAATGTCACCGAGAACATGAACGTCGAGCGTTACTCCCACGTGATGCACATCGTGTCGAATGTCGATGGGCGGTTGCGTCCCGGGCTCGACGCCATCGCCGTGCTGAAGGCGACGTTCCCGGCCGGCACGGTATCGGGCGCACCGAAGGTCCGCGCGATGGAGATCATCGACGAGCTCGAGCCCACGAAGCGCGGCATCTACGCCGGCGCGGTCGGCTATCTCGGATTCAACGGCGACATGGATCTCGCGATCGCGATCCGCACCGCCGTCATCAAGGATGGCCGGTTGTTCGTCCAGGCCGGTGCCGGCATCGTGGCTGATTCCGTGCCGACATCCGAATGGACCGAGACGCAGAACAAGGCGCGCGCCATTCTGCGGGCCGCGGAACTGGCGCAGGCGGGTCTGGCCCGCAGGAACGGGTGACGGGCTGCTGTCCGATCAAGCAGGTGACGTCATGGCCGAATCCGCCATCAACGCCAAGGGCCAGACCACCGTACCGAGGCAGGTGCGCGAGTCGATCGGTGCCGGGCCGGGTACACGGCTGGTATGGCATGTGATGCCCGGAGGCGGCTTGATCGTCAGGGCCAAGACACACTCGGTGCTCGAGCTGGAAGGAACGTTGAAGTCGCCGAAAAAGAAGACCGTGCCAATCGAAGAGATGAATCCCTGGCGATGACCTCAACGCCGCAGCCCGGACCGAAGGCGCGCGGTTTCTGAAATGATGGTCCGGTGTTTCGGACTGCGCTCCTGGTCATCGATCACCGCCAGCACGCCACCCACACCGCCCATATCCGAAGTCTCGTCCGGGTCTACGCGGATGCGTACAACGGGCTTTCGGTCAACCGTTCGAGCGCGATACGCACCGAACGCTCATCGAAGATCCTGCTCTTGCGCTGGCCGGCGCCATCGGCATCGTCTGCCGGCCAATGGGCCAATCCCTCCAGGACGGCCGGGACGACGGGCGCTACGTGTTCCCGGCTGAGCAGCCAGTCGACCGACGCCATCAGTTCCATGCCGAACGGCGATTCGAACCCGTCGATCACGGCCGCGACGAGATCCAGCGCCGGGACCATCTCTTTCGCTTCGCTCTTCAAGAACGAGTGCACCCGTTCCTTGCGACCGTCATCGAACCAGATCACGTCCAGTGGGCTCGCATCGGTAATGCGCTTGTCGCAGTGCAGGTAGCTGCCGTCCAGGCTGTTCAGAAGGTGGTTCAGTTTCGCGGCGAACGGGCCGTATCGATGGGCCTTGAAATCCAGCTTCAGGTCGTTCCGAAGCCCCAGGTGTTCCACGCTGCGCTCGAGGAACCAGGCCAGCTTCTGGATTTCGAGCAGGCTGCATTCCATGCCCAATACCCAGTAGCGACGTACTGCCTCGGCGATGAGTGCGCGCGCCGGCGTCAGCTTCTCCACGCCCGCCCGTTTGGCCACGTTCTGGTACCTGTCGGTGGGCTCGTAGACGATGATGTCCACGCCCTCGATATCGCCGAGAACAGCATCGATCCTCGACCGGACCGTGGGCCAGTCCAGGCCGCCGTTTCCAGCACCCAGCGGCGGAATGGCGACGGACTTTATGTGCTGTTCACGCAAGACACGCTTCAGGTCCTGCAAGCCAGCCTCCACCCACTCCAGCCGGGAAGAGCCCTTCCAGTGATCCTTGGTCGGAAAGTTGATGATCCAGCCCGGGCCGTCGAGTTCACCCGTCTCGGTCACGAACATCTCGCCTACTTTCACCCGCTTGGCCTTGCAGGCGGCAGCGTAGAGGTCGAAGTTCCGGACAAACCTATCCTTGAACATCAGCGCGATGCCCTTGCCCATTACGCCCACCGTGTTGACGGTGTTCACCAGCGCATCGACGCGAGCGTCGAGCAGATTGCCTTGGGTGTAGGAGATCATCAGAAGTACCAGTTGGGTCGAGTGTGCACGGGTAGTGCCACATTCAGAGCCTGCATTTTGCGCTCGATATCAGCGCAAACAACATCCGTGTAGCAAACGATGCCCAGCAGTGCCGCGAGCGGTACATGCTGGTGTACCAGGGCTTCGGCCTGGTAGCGCTCGAGTTTGCCCGGGTCCTCGGGGTCGCGCTTGAAGTCCCGGCGCTGAAGCAGCGGCCAGTCGATCTGATCCAGACGAGCCGGGTCGTCGAAATAGCGAGCAAGGCCGCTGTATGCATGGCTGTCGGTGAAGAGGAACGTCAAGCCGAGTTGCTTCACTCGATGGATGCTGGAGACGAGGATCACAAGATCGGCATTGGGCACCCGCTTGATGCCGTTCCAGCCAGTGTGGATATTGCGCAGCATCACCGAGAAGGGCGTGAAGTAGAAGGGGACATAGTCGTTCAGCATCCCCCCAGGCGCGATAGGTACTGCGTGCGCAGCCCGTTTGTCGATCAATTCCTGATTACCGATGCTGACCCACTGCGGTGAGCGAACCGCGCTGCTGCCGCAATGTACGCCGTGCTCAAACACCCAGGGCAAATTGGACCGGTGCAGGATGCGCCAGATAAAGGCTTTCTGGGGGTTTAGGTTGGTATAAGTCACTTCAGAAACATCGCCGGTGCTGCGTTCATGAGGGAGGGC
The DNA here is from genome assembly GCA_026125595.1 of Burkholderiales bacterium. Lineage (GTDB taxonomy): Bacteria > Pseudomonadota > Gammaproteobacteria > Burkholderiales. The sequence goes on from JAHCKV010000036.1 coordinate 9,353, forward strand.
AAGTCCGGTGCTCGACAATTCATTCGGTGCGCGAGCGACCTTGGCGTCGTCTGGCGGTCTCGCAACGCCTTCCACCCTCCAGCGAGGCTACTTCGCCGGCAGGCTGTCGGTAGGCAGCGGAGTGAGGCCCGCGCCGACGAGTCTGTCGAGGTGACCAAAGTTTTTTTGAAAGCTGGAGGTATCAAGGCGATAGTTTGTCAACTTGAGGGTGTATTGTTTGACAGGGCGGCGATGGCCAGCTCCTGCTGCTTGCCCGCTCTCGCTTCGCCCGCAATAATCCCGGCCATGCATCCTTCAGTTAACCCTGCGGCTCTTCGGTTTTCACCCTGGCGTTGGCGCAAGCCAGCCGCCTGATCCGAATCGCCCGCACAGCGGGCCACCCCTATCGATATGTCGAGTCCCGACGCGAGACAGCGTTGAGATCGGCGGGTGCATGAGCGGGTATCGAGACTGGGTAAGTCGCCTGTATCAGAGATAGAACAAAGGGTTAAAGAAGACATGCTGCTGATGATCGATAACTACGATTCGTTCACGTACAACCTCGTGCAGTACTTCGGTGAGCTGGGCGAGGACGTGCGGGTCCACCGCAACGACGAGATCACGCTCGAGGAGATCGAGGCGCTCGCGCCCGATCACCTCGTGGTCAGCCCCGGACCGTGCACGCCGAAGGAAGCGGGCGTCTCGGTGCCGGCGATCCGGCGGTTCGCGGGGCGGATTCCGATTCTTGGCGTCTGCCTCGGCCATCAGTCCATCGGCGAGGCATTCGGCGGCAAGATCGTCCACGCGCAGCAACTGATGCACGGCAAGACGTCGCCGATCCAGCATCGCGGCGAGGGCGTCTTTCACGGACTGCCCGCGCCATTCACCGCGACGCGCTATCACTCGCTGGTCATCGAGCGCGACAGCCGGCCGGAGGTGCTCGACGTGACCGCGTGGACCGACGACGGCGAGATCATGGGCGTGCGGCACAAGACGCTGGCGGTGCAGGGCGTGCAGTTCCATCCCGAATCGATACTGACCGAGCACGGCCACGCACTGCTGCGCAATTTTCTGCAGGAATCGCGATGACGCCGCAGGAAGCCCTCGGTCGGCTGATCGAGCACCGCGAGATCTTCCACGAAGAGATGCTGTCGCTGATGCGGCAGATCATGGGCGGCGAAGTGTCGCCGACCCTGATCGCGGCGATCCTCATCGGTTTGCGCGTCAAGAAGGAAACCATCGGCGAGATCGCGGCGGCCGCGGCAGTGATGCGCGAGTTCGCGACGCAGGTGGAGGTCACCGACCGCGACCATCTGGTCGACACCTGCGGCACCGGCGGTGACGGCGCCCATACCTTCAACATTTCGACGGCCGCCGCGTTCGTCGCCGCGGCAGCGGGCGCCAAGGTCGCGAAACACGGCGGACGCTCCGTTTCGAGCAAGTCCGGCAGTGCCGATGTCCTCGAAGCGCTCGGTGCGAACATCACGCTGACGCCGACCCAGGTGGCCGGTTGCATCGAGCAGGTCGGGGTCGGTTTCATGTTCGCGCCGGCGCACCACGGCGCCATGAAGCACGCGGCGCCGGTACGCCGCGAACTGGGCGTGCGGACGCTGTTCAACATTCTCGGTCCGTTGACGAATCCGGCCGGCGCCCGCAATCAGGTGCTCGGCGTGTTTCATCCGGATCTCGTCGGCATCCAGGCGCGGGTGCTGCAGCGGCTGGGCAGCCGCCACGTGATGGTCGTGCACGGCCTGGAGGGGCTGGATGAGCTGTCGCTCTCCGGCGAAACCCTGGTGGCGGAACTGAAGGACGGCGTCGTGCGCGAGTATTCCGTGCGTCCCGAACAGTTCGGACTGACGCCGGTGCCGGTTGCCGCGCTGCATGCCGGCGACGCGAGGATGTCGCAGGAGATGGTGGAAGCCGCCATCGACGGTCAGGCCGGTCCGGCGCTCGACATCGTGCTGCTCAACGCCGGTGCGGCGATCTACACCGCCGGCCTCGTGTCGACGCATGGGGCCGGCATCCGCCGCGCGGCCGAGGTCACGGCGTCCGGCGCGGCGCGGCACAAGCTCGATGCGTTCATCGCGTTCACGCAGCGCTTCCCGAAGAGCTGACCATGGGCGACATCCTCGATCGGATCCTGGCGGTCAAGCGTGACGAGGTGGACGCCGCGCGGCGGCAACGCAGTCTGTCCGCGACCATGCAGGCCGCTGCCGAGCAACCGCCGGCGCGGGATTTCGTCGGTGCGTTGCAGGCCAAGGTCGCGGCCGGCGCTGCCGCCGTGATCGCCGAGATCAAGAAGGCAAGTCCCAGCAAGGGGCTGCTGCGCGCCGACTTCGATCCGCCTGAGATTGCCCGCAGCTACGCCTGTCATGGCGCGGCCTGTCTATCGGTGTTGACCGACGAGCAGTTCTTCCAGGGCGCACCGGCCTACCTGCAGGCGGCCCGCGCGGCCTGCGATCTGCCCGTGCTGCGCAAGGACTTCATGATTGACCCGTATCAGGTGTTCGAGGCGCGGGCGTGGGGCGCGGACTGCATCCTGCTGATCGTCGCGGCGCTGGATCAGGGGCGGATGCACGAACTGGAAGCCGCCGCCGCCGAAGCCGGGCTCGCTGTGCTGGTGGAAGTGCACGACGGCGCGGAGCTCGACCGTGCGCTCGACCTGAAGACGCCGTTGCTGGGCATCAACAACCGGAACCTGCGGACCTTCGACACGACGCTCGACACGACGCTGGCGCTGCTGGACAGAGTTCCGCCCGGCAAGCAGGTCATCACCGAAAGCGGCATCCATACCCCCGACGACGTCGGCCGCATGCGGCGGCACGGGGTCCATGCGTTCCTGGTGGGCGAGGCATTCATGCGGGCGCCGGACCCCGGGGCCGAACTGGCGCGATTGTTCCGGTAGCAAATCCGCCGGAGGGCTTGTCGGTTGTTGCGCCACAACAATCCAACGACCGTTCGAGATTGAGCCTGCGGTTCAATCGGCAAGTCCTTAATTTGTCACTATTCGCCAATCCGGCGGCGGCGCCTGACAAACCGGTTCGCGACTGTTGCGTGAATGCAACACTCAAACCCCGAAGTGGCACGAAAAGCGACTTTCCGCTTGCTGGCGTCGAACCGGCTTACGCAGAATCCGCCCTGACCGCTGCCCAAGGCTGCGGGAATCCGAATTGGTGCGGTCTCTCGCATCCCTTCAGATAAACCCAACAGGAGATGAGATGAACAAGAAGCTTCTCGTACTGGCCCTGGCAGCCGGCTTCGCCGCGCCCGCAATGGCCGACGTCACGATCAGCGGTACCGTCAACGCCGGTGTGAACATTGGCCGCAGCAACGATGGTTCGGGCGCAGGCAGCAACCCGTCGACCGGCGGTGCCTTCCAGAACCAGTATGGCGTCCAAGGCGGTTCCGGCCATGGCCTGACCAGCAACTACTCGAACATCAACATCCGGTCTGAAGAAGACATCGGCAACGGCAACAAGGTGATCTTCAACTACCAGGTGGACATCTCCAACACCGGTGCCGGCGTCCACACTGCGGGCAGCAGCGCGCTGCGTAGCCGCAACAGCTACCTGGGTCTGATGGGCGGCTGGGGTGCGTTGAAGTGGGGTTCCAACGAACACGTCTACGAACAGTACATGTACCAGTCCGATCCTCTGGACGGTGCCATGGGGCTGGGCGGCAACCTGCAAATGCTGGGCACCCCGGGCGGAAACGTATTCGCCGCTGCCAACAATGGCATCGGCGGTGGACCGGGCAGCGCCCAGTTCTATCGTCGGACCGAGAATTCTGTCTGGTACGAATCGCCGGACATCAACGGTTTCACGTTTGCGATCGCGTACGGAATGCCGGGCGGCCTGCAAACGTACGGTGCGACCCCTGGTTCGAAGCCCACGGTGTTTTCTGCCGGCGCGCAGTACAAGCCGGCCGACATGCCGTTCTTCGTGAACATCGCGGTCGAGCGTCACAACGACTATAACGGTCTGTCGCAGATCACCGGTTCTTGGCAAACCAACGCAGCGGGTGCCCCGTTGTCGGGTGTGCAAGCTGGCACCAGCAACACCAAGGACACCGGCGTGCAAATCGGTGGTGGTGTGTACTTCGGTGACCTGACGTTGTACGGCCGCTTCGAACGCCTGACCTACAAGGCCGACGGCGTGACGCAGGGTTTCAGCGAGTGGGAGCGTGATGCGTTCTCCATCGGCGCCAAGTACGTCGTGCCGACGGGTTACATCGGCGCCCAGTTCATCCTGGCCCGCGATGCGGACACCAAGACGGCTGGTACCGAAACCTTCGGTGGCAAGGACACCGGCGCCACGATGTTCTCGCTGGGTTATGCCCATAACCTGAGCAAGCAGACGCAAGCGCTGATCTTCGCCAGCTTCATCCAGAACGATGCCAACGCCAACTACCTGAACATCGGCTCGCCGACGAACGGTCGTGGTGCGGATGGTCAGTCGATCTATCTGGGCCTGAAGCACTCCTTCTGATCGCGACTCCCGTCGCAGTCTGAAGTTGAAACGGGCGTCCTTCGGGGCGCCCGTTTTTCATGGGTGGTCGGAAAGGGCCAAAGGCACTCGGGGCAGATCAACCGGATTTGAAGGAAAAGGCGATGACAGTGATCAATCAGACGCTGATCCGAAGGCTTGAGCACCTGCCTGCCGGGCGATTGGCGGAGGTCATGGATTTCGTGGAATTCCTCGGCTGCCCGCGAAGCCCGCGCGGAGGCTGGCGTGCGATTGGGCGAATCGCTGTCCAAGCTCGATACGCTGGTTTTCCGCCGCTGACGGATGACGAAATCGAAGCGGAGATTCGGGCGGCTCGTCAGGAGCGAGCAGCGCGGTGAAACAGATCAGGCGTGAATTGACGTGTCGATGCCTTCAACGCCGACATGAAGAGCAGGTGCAGAACGAGTATCTACGTCAGAAGATCGAGGCAGCCAGACGCTCGGTGCGAGCAGGTCGAGGCCGGACCAATGAAGAGGTCGAGGCGGAATTCGCCGCACGGCGCGACGCAACCACGCAGCAGTATCGATCAATCTGAACGCCGGGTTCTTTCGGCAGAGCACGGCCAGATAGGCCGTACTCAAGTGAACAACGAGTCGCACGCCCGGCGCGATACGCCTCGATCTCGGCCTGAATTTCTTCGGTCGTCATCGGTGCCAGCGGTTGGGCAGACCAGTGTGCGCGTACAGCCTGAAGCCGCCCCACGCGTTCGGTGCGCAGATGTTCCCGCGGCAGACTTTCGAGTCGCTCAGGCGACAGCGGCCCAGCGTTCGTCGCTTCTTCGGCCAGCGCATCCGGAAGAACGATCTCTATAGTGACCATCGCCAACTTCTGCCCAAGATGACTGCTGGCTGTACGTATACGGCATGCGGA
>JAHCKV010000360.1 GCA_026125595.1 Burkholderiales bacterium
GCTCGGCACCGCATTCCTGCTGACGCGTCTGGGAACGGAGTATCCGGGCGTGCTGGGGGGCGATTTCGGTCCCCGAACCTACGCCGGCGGATTGCTGTTCGCGATCGATCCGGCCTTTGCCATCCCGGGGGGCTACGCGCGTTTGCAAGGGACGATGCAGGACTACACGTTCACGCAGACCATGGTGCCGGTGCCGGAACCCGAAGCGTGGGCACTGCTGTCGCTGGGGTTGGCAGCGCTTGCGTGGCGGCGCCGTCGCGCCGCATGACCGTTGTCGTCGTTATCAATTGTCGAGGAGTCGAACCTTTTCCATGGCCCGCATAGAAGCCATTCACACCACCGCAGTGCTGGCGCCGATTCGCCGGCCGATTCGCACGGCGTCCGGAATGATCGGCAGTTTTCCGCTGGTGCTCATCGATGTCGTCACGGACGAAGGCATCACCGGCCGCGCGTATGCGCAGGTCTATCTGCCGGATTTGCTGCCGGCGCTCGAAGCGACGGTCCGGAGCCTGGGTCGTCTGGTCGTCGGCCGGTCCGCCGCGCCGCGCGACGTCTACGATTTCCTGATGCGCCGTCTGCGGCTGTGGGGTGTGAAGAACACGACCTGCACCGCGATGGGCGGGCTCGACATGGCCCTTTGGGATGCCCACGCCAAGTCGCGCAACGAGCCGCTGTATGCGACGTTGGGTGCCGAGCCCCGGTCGTTCCAGACCTACTACAGCGTCGGTCTGTACGACGCGAAGAGCGTGATCGAGATTGCGGAGGAGGCCGTCGCCGGCAACTACGCAGGGCTGAAGATCAAGCTCGGATTCGACACGCTGGCCGAGGACATGGCCGCGGTCCGGGCCGCGAAGAAAGTGCTGGGCGATCGGTCCTTGATGGTCGACTACAACCAGTCGCTGACGTTCGCCGAAGCCATGGTCCGCTGTCGCGCATTGGATGGCGAAGGGCTCGCGTGGATCGAAGAACCGGTGCTCGCACCCGACTACGCCAGTGCGGCGAAGCTCGCCGCGGCCCTCACGACGCCGCTCCAGATCGGCGAGAACTTCAACGGTCCGGAGGAGATGCAGGCCGCGTTGGCAGTCGATGCGATGGACTACGTCATGCCCGATCCGCAGTTCATCCGCGGTGTGAGCGGCTGGCTGGAAGCCGCGGCGCTCGCACGGCACGTGAACATGCCGATGTCGTCGCACACGTTCGTCGAGGCGAGCGCACATCTGCTGTGTGCGACGCCGACGGCCCATTGGCTGGAGCACATGGATGTTGCCGGCCAGTTGTTGCTGGAGCCCTTTTCACTGGTCGATGGCCGAGTCGCACCACCGGCCCGGCCCGGTCTCGGCATCGACTGGAACCCGGACGCCGTCGCGAAGCATCGCGCCGGCTGACGCGACGATGGCCGCTACTGCGAGAACTTGCCCCGTCCTTCGGGGTAGTGGCGCTCCCAGTTGCGGCCGTCGACCTGCTCCACGACGGTCAGCGACCTCACCGTCGCCTCGTCGACACAGCGCGCGTTCACACTGAAGCCGTCGGGATGCGAGCGCGGTACGTAGAACGATTTCACGCCGCAGACCGAGCAGAACAGATGCCGGGCCGTGCCGGTGTTGAACTGGTAGTTCGTCAGCACGTCGTCCCCCGAAACGAGCCGGAAGCGTTCCTTCGGCACGATCAGATGCAGAAATCCGAACTTGCTGCACATCGAGCAGTTGCATTCCACGACTTGCAGGTCGGCCGGGGCCGTCACCTCGAAACGAACGCGGCCGCAGTGGCAGCCGCCGGTGTGCCGGATCATCATCGTTTCACCCTTCGATGTTGCCGGATCGTCGTCCGGCGCGATGGCAGCATAAGCCCGTCGAAGCGTTTCCTCGGCAACCTCACGCCCGGTGTCCGGGTGGCCCATCTTCCATGCGCCTGATCGACTATGGCCCCTTGACCCTCACACTGATCGCGTCGCTCGTCGTCGCGGTCGTGCTGCTCGCGATCCGCGTGTTCGTGATGCAGCGTGTGCAGCAGAAGCGGCAACGCGAAAATCGGCAGGAGACCGAGCGGCTGCGCTCCCTCGTCAACGCCTACCGATCGCTGGCGGGCTCGTTTTCGCCGGCGACCGATGCCGATCGTTCGCAGGTCGAAGAAGCGCTCGCGGACATCGTGCTGTTCGGCTCCATCCGGCAGGTCGAACTGGCGGCGCAATGCGCCAATGCCGTGGTCGCGTCACTGCCCGCCGATTTCCAGCCGCTGATCCAGGAGTTGCGTGCCGATCTGCGCACGCAGCTCGGACTCGAGCCGATTCCGCACCACCTGATCATCCCGCTGTCCGGACCGAGCCGATCGTCGCGTGCTGGGCGTGGCGACGGCGAGGGTGGCGGGCGCAAGGGCGGGGACGGTGCGGGCACCGCCGGAGGAGGGGCCGGCGGGGGCGGTGGTGGTGCGGCAGCGGGCGCGGGCGGCGTCGGCCTGGGCATCGTCGCGGCGGATGCCGGATCGCGTCCGGATTCGTGAGGACGTGTTGCCCGTCAGTGGGGTGCCCCCGCCGCAGACGGCCGGCGTTAGCATTGGCACCATCGTTTTCGAGGAGGACATTGCCATGGCCGTGCTTCGCGACTCGCCGTACAGCGGTTGTCATTTCCTGGTGGATATCGGTACCGGCAACACCGAGGGCGTCACCGCGGGCTTCAGCGAGGTGGTGTTGCCCACCGCAGGGCTGGACGTGATCCAGTACCGCGCCGGCAACGGCAAGGAGGGGCGCACCACGATCACCGGCCTCGAGCAGTACGGCAATCTGATCCTGCGGCGCGGCGTCTGTGGTTCGCTCGATCTCTATCAATGGTGGAACGACATCCGCAACGGCAATGTGAAATCGCTGCGCACGGTGACCGTGCAGTTGCTGTCGGAGGACCGTTCCCAGGTCGTGCTGATCTGGAAGTTCCTGCGCGCGCGGCCGGTCGCGTTGCACTACGCACCGCTCGTGGCGGGCGGCTCGGCAGTCGCGATCGAGAGCGTCGAGATCGCCTTCGATCGCCTCGAGATGGAATAGCGTGACGACCGCGGACGATCCGGTGCGGCCCTACGGCCGACCGAACGATCCGGTCGCGTTGAAGGCGGCGCTGCGGCAACTCTATCCGGCGTTCGCGTCGCTCGACGAGGCGCGTTTCGACCGCTTGATCGACGAATCCATCGTGATGCGGGTGCCGGCCGGAACGACGGTATTCGACGATCGCAGTCCGTGCCAGGCGTTTCCGTTGCTGGTGGAAGGCACGATCCGCGTGTCGAAGCAGGGGCCGTCGGGTCGCGAACTGCAGCTCTATCGTGTCGTGCCGGGCGAGGCGTGCATCCTCACATCGAGCTGCCTGCTGGGAAACGTCGCATACAACGCGCGCGGCATCGCGGATACCGACATGGTCGCCGTGGCATTGCCGCGCAACGTGTTCGACCGCCTGATCTCCGAGCATCCGCCGTTTCGCGACTACGTGTTCGGGCTGTTCGCCGAACGGCTCGTGGAGCTGATGCAACTGGTCGAAGCGGTGGCGTTCCAGCGTCTCGATCAGCGCCTGGCGGCCCTGCTGCTCGGCAAGGGACGGATCATCCACGTCACCCACCAGGCGCTCGCGGACGAGCTCGGCAGCGTCCGCGAGATCGTCAGCCGGCTGCTGAAGACCTTCGCCGAGCAAGGCCTCGTGTCGCTCGGGCGTGAGCAGATCGAGATCGTCGATCCGGGGCAACTGCGGCGCATCGCGGCGCCTGCGTGACCGCGGTCACAGACGCGACGGGTGCCGGCGCGCATGCTCGGGTCCGTGGGCGATTCGCCTGCGTTCCATCGGGAGGCACCATGGGAGCCAACGTCGGCAACATCGACCGCGGGTTGCGGGTCGTGCTGGGCATCGCGCTGTTGAGTCTGCTGTTCGTGCTGGACGGCAATGCGCGCTACATCGGTCTGATCGGGATCATCCCGCTGGTGACGGCACTGTTCCGCTTCTGCCCGCTCTACACGGTCCTCGGCGTCAGTACCTGCGCGATGCCGTCGGGCAAGGCCTGAGCGGCGTCAGTGCATCGTCAGGCCGCGGACAGCCAGTGACACGCCGCTGAAGATCAGCAGCGCCGCGACGAATCGCGCGAGTTTCTGGCGGTCCAGCTTCAGGTGGATGCGCTGACCGATGCGGGTGCCCAGCACCATCAGCGGG
>JAHCKV010000361.1 GCA_026125595.1 Burkholderiales bacterium
CGTCCCGATGTTCCATGTGAACGCATGGGGCATGCCCTATTGCGCACCGCTGGTCGGCGCGAAGATCGTCTTTCCCGGCCCGCAGATGGACGGCGCGAGCCTGATGGAACTGTTCGAAAGCGAGGGCGTGACGTTCTCGGCAGGGGTGCCGACGATCTGGCTCGGCCTGCTGCAACACGTTCAATCGAAGGGACTGCGGTTCTCGTCGCTGAAGCGCACCGTCATCGGCGGATCCGCGTGCCCCCCGGCCATGATCCGTACGTTCGAGGACAACTACGGTGTCCAGGTGCTGCACGCCTGGGGCATGACCGAACTGAGTCCGCTGGGGACCGTCAACACGTTCAAGCAGCGGCAGCTCGACCTGCCGGCGGAACAGCGGCACGCGATCCAGAACAAGCAGGGGCGGCCGATCTTCGGCGTCGACATGAAGATCGTCGACGATCGGGGCCAGGAGCTTCCACGGGACGGCAAGGCCTTCGGCGATCTTCTGGTGCGCGGTCCGTGGATCTGTAGCGAGTACTTCAAGGCCGAAGGCGGCGACGTACTGCGTGATGGCTGGTTCCCGACCGGCGACGTCGCCACGCTCGATGCCGACGGCTTCATGCAGATCACCGACCGCTCGAAGGACGTCATCAAGTCCGGCGGCGAATGGATCAGTTCGATCGACCTGGAAAACGCGGCGGTGGCCCACGCGGCGGTGGCAGAGGCGGCGGTGATCGGCGTGGCCCATCCGAAATGGGACGAACGCCCGCTGCTGCTCGTTGTCAGGAAGCCGGGTCAGGACGTGACGCGCGAGGAGATGCTGCGTTTCTTCGAGGGCAGGGTCGCGAAATGGTGGATCCCCGATGACGTCGTGTTCGTCGACTCGCTGCCGCACACGGCCACCGGCAAACTGCTGAAGGCGAAGCTGCGCGAGGAGTACCAGTCGCACCGGCTGCCGACGGCCTGATCGCCATGGGGCGATGGTTCGGGATCGCGGCCTGTGTCTGCGCCGGCGTGCTGCCTTCGGCGGCCGCAGCGGAAGTCTTCAAGTGCAAGGATCGCCACGGCGGTGTGATCTATTCGAACGAGCCTTGCGCCGACATCGGCGCGAAGACCGAACGCACGATGACGCAGCGCGAGCTGCGACCGAACACCGTGCGGATGCCGACTCCACAGCCTCGGAAGCAGCATGCGGCGTCCGGGGCCGAGTCCGTACCGGCGCAGTCGATCGACCACGACCTGAAGATCTACGAAGGCACCCCACCGCCCGGCGGCAACACGCCCCGCAGCGTTGTGATCGAACACCGACGCCGACAATCCGCGGGACCCGATTCGAAGTAGGTCTCGCGCGCACCCGCTTTCGAGGAGGAGGAGGAATCCCATGAGCAGGCTCTACGCCGCCGAGCACCGCGCTTTGCAGGACAGTCACGACACTCGCCGATTGGCCGACTTGATCGAGCAGGTGGCCGTGCACACCACGATCGGACAGGAAGATCGCCGCTTCATCGAATCGCGCGACATGTTCTACCTGTCGACCATCGACGCACGCGGCTTTCCCACGGTGTCGTACAAGGGCGGCGACGCCGGGTTCATCCGTGTGCTGGATGAACAGACGCTTGCCTTCCCGATCTACGATGGCAACGGCATGTATTTTTCGGCCGGCAATCTGACCGTCAATCCGAAGGTCGGCCTGCTGTTCATCGATTTCGAGACGCCGAATCGCCTGCGTGCCCACGGCACGGCCAGCATCGACGCGAACGATCCCCTGTTGATGGCGTATGTGGAGGCCGATCTGATCGTGCGTGTCCGCGTGGAAGAGCTGTTTCCGAACTGTCCGCGGTACGTGCACCGCTACCGCAAGGTCGATGCGTCGAAATACGTGCCGCGCGACGCCTGTGCGACACCGCTGGTCAGCTGGAAACGGATCGATCTGGTGCAGCCCGCCCTACCGGCCCGGGATCGGGGCAAGGCCGAACCGGCCGGGGGCCTGATCACCATCGACGACTACTTCGCGAAAGTGAAAGCCGGCGACGCTTAGGGAAACACCGAACGAGTATCACGCGCCGCACCGACCGTCACGGCGACAGGATCTCGAGATTGTCGATCAGACGCGTAGCGCCGAGTCGCGCGGCGCCGAGCGCGACCAGTTCCTTCTCGCCGGGCTCCGGTTGCATCAGCGTGCGACGGCTGCGCACAACGACATAGTCGACGTGCCAGCCATGCCGGGCAAGCAGGGCGTCGGCGGCGAATTCCAGCGCTTCGAAATTGCGGTCGCCCGATTCCACTGCGGCCTTCACCTGCGATAGCGCCTCATGCAGACGGGGCGCTTCACGACGTTCGTCGGCCGTGAGATAGCGATTGCGTGACGACAACGCGAGTCCGTCGGTCGCCCGATAGGTCTCGGCTTCGACGATCTGCAGCGGCAACGCGAACTGAGACACCATCGCGCGGACGATGTGGATCTGCTGGTAATCCTTCTTGCCGAACACCGCGACCTGGGGCTGCACGGTATTGAACAGTTTCAGCACGACCGTCGCGACGCCGCGGAAATGTCCGGGGCGGAAGCGCCCTTCCAGCTTGTTGGCGACGGCGGGCGGTTCGACGTAGAACAGCTGCGGCTCCGGATACATCTCGGCCTCGTCCGGATGGAACACGAGGTCGCAGCCGGCGGCCTCGAGCTTCGCGCAGTCGTCTTCGAACGTGCGCGGGTACTTCTCGAAATCCTCGCCCTGGATGAACTGCAACCGGTTCACGAAGATCGTCGTGACGGTAAACGGCGCGTGTTGCTGCGCGATCCGCACCAGTCGCAGATGACCCTCGTGGATGTTGCCCATCGTGGGAACACAGGCGACGCGGGGTTCGCGGGCCAGCCGCGTCCGGAGCTCCCGGACGGTACGAACGATTTCCATGGAAGCTCCGTTTCCCGTGAAAGTGCCGCCGAGGCGGGAAAATCAGTAGCAGTGCTCGGGACCGGGAAAGGTGCCGGCTTTCACTTCGCGCACGAACGCTTCGAGCGCAGCCGCAATCGAACCGGCACCGGTCATGAAGTTCTTGACGAACTTGGCCTTCTTGCCCGGATACATGTCGATCAGATCGTGCAGGATCAGGATCTGCCCGTCGCAGTGGGGTCCGGCGCCGATGCCCAGCGTCGGAATGGACAACGCTTCGGTGATCTGCTTACCCAGCGGTGCGGGTATCGCTTCCAGAACGATCATCGCCATGCCGGCGGCTTCGAGTCGCTTCGAATCGTCGAGCAGCCGGCGAGCCGCCTCGTCGTCGCGGCCTTGCACCTTGAACCCGCCCAATGCGTGCACGGACTGTGGCGTCAGCCCCACGTGGCCGCAGACCGGAATACCACGGGTCGACAGGAACTCGACCGTTTCGGCCATCACCGCACCGCCTTCGAGTTTCACCATCTGCGCGCCCGCCGCCATCAGCTTCACGGCGCTGTCGAATGCCTGCTCGGGACCGCGCTGGTAGGCGCCGAACGGCAGATCACCGATCACGAGGGAACGGGGCGCGCCTCGGGAAACGGCCTGCGTGTGGTAGACCATGTGATCGATGGTCACGGGCAATGTGGAATCGTGGCCCTGCACGACCATGCCGAGCGAATCCCCGACGAGCAGCAACTCGGCGCCGGCGGCATCGCATACGGCACCGGAAGTGGCGTCGTAGCAGGACACCATCACGAGACGGTCGCCTTCGGCAACCCGCTTGTTCAATTGGGAAAGGGTGAAGCGCATGACAGATCCTCCGTGTGAGCGCACGAATCGGCGGCCTTGCTCGGATCTGCTGTCCGATGTCGACACCCTGGCGAATCGCCGTCCCTACCGTGACGCGGCGCAACAATAACGCAAAGTCCGCCGCACCATCAATGAAGTTGCGGACAAGGTGAATGCGCTGTCGGCGGGCCCGCGCGACCCTCCACCGCGGGCGCCGATCAGGCTCCGGGGGGAGAGTCCCACGGTGTCGGCGGCAGACCGTTCAGCGCCAGTTGCGCATCGATCAGTCCGGTCATGAATCGATCGCCGAAACCGGCAGCGACCGCGTGGTCGATGCTGTCGCGCACGACAGTCGCCACCGGCGTCTGCAGATCGACGGCATCGGTGAGGCGCTTGAAATACGTCATGTCCTTGCAGGCGTTGGACACGAAAAACTTCATGCGGTCCGGCTCGCCGGCGAT
>JAHCKV010000362.1 GCA_026125595.1 Burkholderiales bacterium
TGATCGACAGTTGCGACACCGACGCGATGCTGGCGAGGGCCTCGCCGCGGAAGCCGAGCGTGGCGACCCGTTCGAGATCCGCCAGGTCGGCGATCTTGCTGGTGGCGTGCCGGGCCAGCGCAAACGGCAGATCGTCGCGATCGATGCCGGCGCCGTCGTCGGCGACACGAATCTGCCGCATGCCGCCTTCGCGCAAGGTCACTTCGATACGTCGGGCACCGGCGTCGAGGCTGTTCTCGAGCAATTCCTTCAATGCCGCGGCGGGGCGTTCCACCACCTCGCCGGCGGCGATCTGATTGACCAGTTGGTCGGGCAACACGTGGATCGAGCGCATGGGCCGATTATAGGTGGCGAGGTTCGCCGGGGCCGGTGTCCGGTGATGACTTTGTCGGATCTGTTGGTCCCGGTGGTCACGTTGCCTATAATCCGCCGCTTCCACCGCGAGCGGTTTGCCGCGCGCACCGGCCGGAGCGAGTCGAGGAGGGCTCCCGGCCCAGACCCACCAAGAGGCATTTCAGGTATGCAGATCGGCATTCCGGCGGAAACGCGGGCCGGCGAGACCCGGGTGGCCGCTACGCCCGAGACGGTCAAGAAGCTGTCCGCGGGCGGTCATCACACGTTGCTGGTCCAGGCGGGTGCCGGGCTGGCGAGTTCCATTTCCGATGCGGACTTCTCGGCCGCGGGCGCGACGATCGTCCCCGCCGCCGACGAGGTTTATGCCAAGGCCGACATCGTGCTCAAGGTACGGGGGCCGAATCCGGAAGAGCTCGCGAAGCTGCGGCGCGAACAGTTGCTGATCGGTCTGCTCGCGCCCTACGCCACCGAAGGACTGCAGGCCATCGCCGCCCAGGGCGTGACCGGGTTCGCGATGGAGTGGCTGCCCCGCATCTCGCGCGCGCAGAGCATGGACGTGCTGTCGTCGCAGGCGAACCTCGCCGGCTACAAGGCCGTGATGATCGCCGCCAATACATACGGTCGTTTGATGCCGATGATGATGACCGCCGCGGGTACCGTGAAAGCCGCCCGCGTCGTGATCATGGGCGTCGGCGTCGCGGGCCTGCAGGCCATCGCGACGGCCAAGCGTCTCGGCGCCGTCGTCGAAGCCACGGACGTCCGCCCCGACACGAAGGAACAGGTGGAATCCCTCGGCGCCAAGTTCATCGACGTGCCGCTGACCGACGCCGAGAAGGAACTGGCGAAGGGTCAGGGCGGCTATGCGCGAGACATGGGGGAGGACTACAAGAAGCGCCAGGCGGCACTGATCGCCGAACGCATCAAGCAGGCCGACATCGTGATCACGACCGCATTGATTCCGGGCCGACCGGCACCGGTGCTGGTCACCGAGGACATGGTCAAGACGATGAAGGCAGGTTCGGTGATCGTCGACATGGCGGTGGAGCAGGGCGGCAACTGTCCGCTGTCCGAACTGGATCGGACCGTGGTCAAGCACAACGTCAGCATCGTCGGCATCGCCAATCTGCCGGCGCTGGTGCCGGCCGAAGCCAGCGCGCTCTATGCCCGCAACCTGTTCAACTTCCTCGGGCTGATGCTCGACGCCAAGACCGGCGCGTTCAAGCTCGATCGCGAAGACGAAGTCATCGCCGGCACGCTCGCCACCATCGGCGGCGAGCTCGCCCGCAAGTAACCGCCCGGAGACGCACCGTGGAACACGTCAATCCCACCATCGTCAATCTGATCATCTTCGTGCTGGCCGTGTATGTCGGCTACCACGTGGTCTGGAATGTCACGCCGGCACTGCACACGCCGCTGATGGCCGTCACCAACGCGATTTCGGCGATCGTCATCGTCGGCGCGATGCTCGCGGCGGCGCTGACCGAAACCGGTCTCGGCAAGACCATGGGCGTACTGGCCGTCGCGCTGGCGGCCGTGAATGTGTTCGGCGGGTTCCTCGTGACCCGGCGAATGCTCGAGATGTTCAAGAAGAAAGAAAAGAAGTCGTGACCGGGGCCGAATCGAAATGAGCATGAGCGTCGTCACCCTGTTGTATCTGGTCGCCTCGGTGTGCTTCATCCAGGCGTTGAAGGGCCTGTCCCACCCGACCACGTCGCGCATCGGCAACGGTTTCGGCATGGCCGGCATGGCCATCGCCGTGCTGACCACCGCGGGCCTGATCGTGAAGCTGGCCGGAGAGCAAGGCGCGGCCATTGGCCTGGGCTGGGTGTTGCTGGGGCTGGTCGTCGGCGGCGGTGTCGGCACGATCATGGCCAAGCGCGTCGAGATGACCAAGATGCCGGAACTGGTCGCCTTCATGCACAGCATGATCGGTCTGGCAGCGGTGTTCATCGCGGTGGCGGCCGTGGCCGAACCCCATGCCTTTGGCATCGTCGCCAAGGGCGATCCGCTGCCGGCCGGGAACCGGCTCGAACTGTTCCTCGGCGCGGCCATCGGTGCGATCACGTTCTCCGGGTCGGTGATCGCGTTCGGCAAACTGTCCGGCAAGTACAAGTTCCGGCTGTTCCAGGGGGCACCCGTCAGCTTCAAGGGTCAGCACGCGCTGAATCTGGTGCTGGGTCTCGCGACAGTCGGCCTGGGTCTGGTCTTCATGTTCACCGAAAGCTGGCCGGCGTTTTTCGGCATGCTGGCCCTCGCCTTCGTGCTGGGTGTTCTGATCATTATCCCGATCGGCGGGGCGGACATGCCCGTCGTCGTGTCGATGCTGAACTCCTATTCGGGCTGGGCGGCGGCCGGCATCGGTTTCTCGCTCGAGAATCCGATGCTGATCATCGCCGGTTCGCTGGTGGGCTCGTCCGGTGCCATCCTGTCGTACATCATGTGCAAGGCGATGAATCGGTCGTTCTTCAGCGTGATTCTGGGCGGGTTCGGTGGCGAGGCCGGCACGGCCACCTCCGGCGGGGCGCAGAAGACTGTCAAGTCAGGCAGTCCGGAGGACATCGCGTTCCTGATGTCGAATGCCGAGAGCGTCATCATCGTGCCCGGCTATGGTCTCGCGGTGGCGCGGGCCCAGCACGCGGTCAAGGAAATGGCCGCCAAGCTGACGGCGAAGGGTGTCCAGGTGCGTTACGCGATTCACCCGGTCGCCGGGCGTATGCCGGGGCACATGAACGTGTTGCTGGCCGAAGCCGAGATCCCGTATGACCAGGTGTTCGAGATGGAAGACATCAACAGCGAGTTCGGCACCACCGACGTGGCGTTGATCCTGGGCGCCAACGACGTGGTCAACCCGCTGGCGCACGAGAAAGGCAGCTCCATCTACGGCATGCCGATTCTCGAAGCCCACAAGGCACGGACCGTCGTCGTGAACAAGCGGTCCATGGCGGCGGGCTACGCCGGATTGGACAACCCGCTCTTCTATCTCGACAAGAGCATGATGGTGTTCGGTGACGCCAAGAAAGTCATCGAAGACATCGTCAAAGCGTTGGATTGAGCCCGCGTAGGGCGGAGCAGGGGCCCCGTTTACGGGGATGCGACCCCGGAGCGGGCTGGGTCGCGTGAGGGTTGCTCCGGACAAGATCCGCCGCGGTGTTCGAGCGAGCCTGCGGAGGAGTGCGTCGACACGACCGACTGGCCGGCGCCGGGCGAAGCCGCGGCGCACGGGCTGCTCTCCTGGGGAAACGATCGGTTCCGACGTGCAGAAGGACGCTCGCCGGGCGAGGCAGGTTGACGGGTCGTGAACGGCACTTCGGATACGGTATCGGTCCCTTGAGCCGGAAAGCGTTCGTCTGAGGCTGCAACGACACGGAAGCCGGTCAGTCGTGGCGCGGCCTTTGCTCTCGAATCTGCGGGGCCGGTGCCTATAATGGTCGACAGACCGCCACGGTCACCGCTGTCGTGGCCCGGTGTATTCCCGGCTCGGAACGATCACCTAGGTACGCATGGACAAGTCGACCATCTATTCGAAGACCGGCAAGGGCCTGCTCGAAGTCAAGAACAGGTCCAAGAGCCTGTCGAAGGACCTGTTCAAACTGCTCAATTTCGTGGACGGCAAGTCCGCATTCTCCGATCTCCAAGAGAAGCTCGGGCGCATATCGGACAAGGACCTGCTGGTCCAGTTGCGGCAGTTGTCCGACTTGGGCTTCGTGAAGGAAGTGATCTCGACGAGCCCCGTCGAACTGCCGCCACCCACCACATCGTACGTCGACGATCTG
>JAHCKV010000363.1 GCA_026125595.1 Burkholderiales bacterium
GGCCCGCTGATCTCCACGGACATGACGCGTTGCATCCACTGCACACGCTGCGTGCGGTTCGGTCAGGAGATTGCCGGCGTCATGGAGCTTGGCATGGCCGGTCGCGGCGAACATTCCGAAATCCTCGCGTTCGTCGGCAAGACGGTCGATTCGGAACTGTCCGGCAATTCGATCGACCTGTGCCCGGTCGGTGCGCTGACGTCGAAGCCGTTCCGCTACAGCGCCCGTACCTGGGAACTCGCACGGCGCCGCTCCGTGAGCCCGCACTGCGGATTGGGCGCCAATCTCGTGATGCAGGTGAAGGGCAATCGCGTGATGCGCGTGCTGCCGTTCGAAAACGAAGCAGTCAATGAATGCTGGTTGTCCGACAAGGATCGTTTCTCGTACGAAGCGCTCAATTCCGAGACGCGGCTGGCGCGACCGATGATCCGGCGCGATGGCACATGGGTCGAGACCGATTGGGCCACCGCGCTGGAGACTGTCGCCGCCGGATTGAAGCGTGTGCGGGATACGCACGGCGCCGACCAGATCGCCACGCTGGCGAGCCCCCACGCGACGCTGGAAGAATTGGCGCTGGCCGCGAAGCTCACGCGCGGACTGGGTTCCGCGAACATCGATTTCCGGTTGCGGCAGCGGGATTCGGCGCTCGATGGCACGCGACGCGGGGCCCCCTGGCTCGGCATGCCGGTGTCCGCCATCGGACAACTGAAGCGCGTCGTCGTGATCGGCAGCAATCTGCGCAAGGACCATCCGCTGATCGCGCAGCGGTTCCGCCAGGCGGCCAAGCAAGGCACTCAACTCGCGTTCATCAACGCCACGGACGACGATCCGCTGATGCCCGTGGCGGCGAAAGCCATCGTCGCGCCGTCGCGGTTGCCGGCCGTGCTCGCGCAGGTACTGGCCGCCGTTGCCGCCGGCAAGGGTGTCTCCCTCGAATCGTCGATCGCCGCGCTGGGCGGCGAACCGGACGCCGCTGCACGCAGCATCGCCGCGTTGCTGACCGACGGTGAGCCGGCAGCCGTGTTTCTCGGCAATTTCGCGCAGCACCATCCGCAGGCTTCCGCGATCGAGGTCCTGGCACAGCAACTGGCGGCGATCACCGGCGCGAGCTTCGGCATCCTCGGCGAAGCCGCGAACAGCGTCGGTGGCTACCTGGCTGGCGCCGTGCCCGAAGGCAACGGCAAGACAGCGGCCCAGTCGATCGCTCAGCCGGTCAAGGCCTATGTGCTGCTGCACACGGAACCCGAGTTCGATCTGGCCGATGGTGCCGGTGCGCTCGCGGCGCTGAACGCGGCCGAGTTCGTCGTCGCACTGTCGCCGTTCGGCCATCGCGCCGCGGAATACGCCGACGTGATGCTGCCGATCGCGCCGTTCACCGAAACGTCGGGCACGTTCATCAGCACCGAAGGACGCGTGCAGAGTTTCAAGGGCGTCGTGCAGCCGCTCGGCGATACGCGTCCCGCGTGGAAGGTGCTGCGCGTGCTCGGCAATCTGCTCGATCTGCCGGGCTTCGGATACGACAGTTCGGAGCAGGTCCGCGACGAAGTGCTGGGCGGCTCGACCGATGTCGCTGCGCGGCTCGACAACACCCTGACACGGCAACCGGCCGTCGCCGCGGTGCCGGCCGTCGCGGGCCTCGAACGGATCGGCGATGTGCCGATCTACTTCGCCGATCCGGTGGTGCGTCGGGCGCCGTCGCTGCAGAAGACGCGCGACGCGCTCCCCCCGCAGGCCTGGATGCGAGGTGAAACGCTGGCGGCGCTCGGACTTGTCGCCGGCGATGCCGTTCGCGTCCGTAGCGGCGCCGGCAGTGCCGAGTTGTTCGTCGGTCTGGACGATCGCCTGCCCGCCGGTTGCGTGCGCATCGCGGGTGCTCATCCTCAGACGGCCATGCTGGGTCCGCTCGACGGCATCGTCACCGTCGAGCCGCTGCCCGGCGCCGCACGGGTGAATGCCTGATGGAACTGCTGCAGCAATTCCAGCAATTCGTCGGTCCGCAGATCTGGACCTTCATCTGGACGGCGATGAAGATCGTCGCGATCGTGCTGCCGCTGATGATCGGGGTCGCGTACCTGACGTTCGCCGAGCGGAAGGTCATCGGCTACATGCAGGTCCGGCTCGGGCCGAACCGGGTCGGTCCGAAGGGTTGGCTGCAGCCGATCGCCGATGCGCTGAAGTTGATGACGAAGGAAATCATCGTCCCGACGGGTGCGAACCGGATCCTCTTCGTGCTGGCACCGGTGCTGTCGATCATGCCCGCATTGGCCGCGTGGGCCGTCGTGCCGTTCGATGCCGACGTGGTGTTGGCCAACGTCGATGCGGGCCTGTTGTACGTGATGGCGATCACGTCGATGGGGGTCTACGGCGTGATCATCGCCGGCTGGGCGTCCAACTCGAAGTACGCGTTCCTCGGCTGCCTGCGTTCGGCGGCCCAGATCGTTTCCTACGAAATCGCGATGGGTTTCGCGCTGGTGGGCGTGTTGATGATGTCCCACAGTCTGAATCTCACCGACATCGTGCGTTCCCAGCATGGCAGCCTCGGCGCGCTGTCGTGGAACTGGATTCCGCTGTTCCCGATGTTCCTGGTGTATCTGATCTCGGGCGTCGCCGAAACCAACCGGGCGCCGTTCGATGTCGCGGAAGGCGAATCCGAGATCGTCGCGGGTTTCCACGTCGAGTATTCCGGCATGGCGTTCGCGATCTTCTTCCTGGCCGAGTACGCCAACATGATCCTGGTCGCGACGCTGACGGCGGTCATGTTCCTCGGTGGCTGGCTGTCGCCGGTACCGTTCATTCCGGACGGTTTCCCGTGGCTGCTGGCCAAGGTGGGGTTCGTGCTGTTCCTGTTCCTGTGGTTCCGCGCGACGTTTCCGCGGTACCGCTACGACCAGATCATGCGGCTGGGCTGGAAAGTGTTCATCCCGGTCACGCTGGTCTGGCTGCTGGTGATCGGCGGCTGGATGCAGACGCCGTACTGGCCCTGGAAGTGAGGCCGCTGCCATGAATGCCGTCCGCGAGTTTCTCCGTACGTTCCTGCTGTTCGAGCTGGTCAAGGGCATGGCGTTGACCGGACGGCATTTCTTCGCCCGCAAGATCACGGTCCAGTTTCCCGACGAGAAGACGCCGCAGAGTCCGCGCTTCCGGGGGCTGCATGCGCTGCGGCGCTATCCGAACGGCGAGGAACGCTGCATCGCGTGCAAGCTGTGCGAGGCAGTGTGTCCGGCACTGGCGATCACGATCGAATCCGACGTGCGTGCCGACGGCACGCGCCGCACGACGCGCTACGACATCGATCTCACCAAGTGCATCTTCTGCGGTTTCTGCGAGGAATCCTGTCCGGTGGACAGCATCGTCGAGACGCGCGTGTTCGAGTACCACGGCGAACGCCGCGGAGATCTCGTCTACACCAAGGAGATGCTGCTGGCCATCGGTGACCGCTACGAAAACCAGATCGCCCAGGACCGGGCGAGCGACGCGGCGTATCGCTGATCCGGGGATGCCATGACTTTTCAATCCGTCGTCTTCTGGGTGTTCTCGGCGATCCTGCTGATCGCCGCGCTGAAAGTGATCACGGCGCGCAATCCCGTGCATTCGGCCCTGTTCCTGGTGCTGTCGTTCGTGACGGCCGCCGGCCTGTGGATGCTGCTCGAAGCGGAGTTCCTCGCGATCGTGCTGGTGCTGGTCTACGTCGGCGCCGTGATGGTGTTGTTCCTGTTCGTCGTCATGATGCTGGACATCAATCTCGACCGGCTGCGCGAAGGCTACTGGGACTACCTCGTGCCTGCGCTGGTCGTGGCCGGCATCATGGTGGCCGAGATGACGGCGATCGTCATCGAGCGCTACCTGCGGATCGATGCGGTCGTGAAGCCCGCCGCGAAGCCCGAGAACTTCAGCAATACCCGCGAATTGGGTCTGCTGCTCTATACCGAATATGTCTATCCGTTCGAGATCGCCGCGGTGTTGCTGCTGGTCGCGATCGTCGCGGCGATCGCATTGACGCTGCGTACCCGCAAGGACACCAAGTACCAGGATCCGGCCCGCCAGGTGCTGGTGCGCCGGGCCGACCGGGTGCGCATGGTGTCGATGCCGGCGGAGAAGCCGCCGGCGGCCG
>JAHCKV010000364.1 GCA_026125595.1 Burkholderiales bacterium
CATGCCCTCGAGCGGGCGCTCGGCGAACTGCGTCCGCTGCTCGACCGCGAGCAGGTGGTGCTGCGTCCGGACCTGTTCCGGCCGGCGAGTTTCATCGAGGTCGCGGTGCGCAACATCCGCTTCGATGTCGTCGTCGGCGCCACGCTGGTCGTCGCAGTGCTGTTCCTGTTCCTGTACAGCGTGCGGACTGCCTTCATCTGCGCCACGGCGATCCCGGTTTCGCTGATGGCCGCGGTGCTGGCGCTGACCGCGATGGGCGAAGCCATCAACATCATGATCCTGGGCGGCCTCGCGATCGCGCTGGGCGAGGTGGTCGACGACGCGATCATCGACACCGAGAACGTGTTTCGCCGACTGCGCGAGAACCGGGCGCTCGGCAATCCGTTGGCCGATGCGGAAGTCGTGCTGCGCGCGTCGGTGGAGGTGCGCGGCTCCGTGGTGTATGCCACGTTCATCGTCGCGCTCGTGTTCGTGCCGTTGCTGACGTTCGGCGGTGTCGGCGGCAAGCTGTTCGCGCCGCTCGGTGTTGCGTACATCCTCGCGATCCTGTCGTCGCTGGTTGTCGCAATGACGCTGACGCCGGCCCTGTGCTATCTGCTGTTCTCGAGCCGGGCGCTGAAGACCGAAGACCCGCCGTTCATCCGCCGCATCAAGCCCGGCTACGAAGCACTGCTGCGTCGGATCGAACATCGCTCCGGCAGCGTGCTGGCCATCGCGGCAGCCGTCATCGCGATCGGTCTGGCGACGATCCCTCTGTTCGCAGGCGAGTTCATCCCGTCGCTGAAGGAAGGGCACTACGTGGTGCACATGACCGCGGTACCGGGCACCTCCGAAGTCGAGACGCTGCGCGTCGGTACGCAGGTCACGCGCGCGCTGCTCGCGGTCGACGGGGTGAAGTCGGTGGCGCAGTGGGTCGGACGCTCCCGCAACGGCGCCGATACGTTCGGTTCCCACTACAGCGAGTTCGAAGTCGAGATCGGCGCATTGGACGGCGCCGAGCAGGCCCGCGTGCTGCGGGCGATCCGCGACATCCTCGCGGGCGTGCATGGTGCCTATCCGGGGCTGACGTTCTCGGTGAACACGTTCCTGACCGAGCGCATCGAGGAGACCATCTCCGGCTTCCCGGCCGCCATGGCGATCAACATCTTCGGGACCGATCTCGATCATCTCGACGCGGACGGTCGTGCCGTGGCCGAGGCGGTGATGACGGTCCCGGGCGCGGAGGACGTGCAGGTGCAGGCCCCGGCCGGCACCCCGCAGCTGACGATCCGGTTGCGGCACGATCGGCTCGCCACCCACGGTTTCGCGCCGCGCGACGTGCTCGAAGCGGTGCAGGCGGCGTACGAGGGCGTGCAGGTGGGACAGATCCAGGAGCAGGCGCGACCGTTGGACGTGGTCGTGATCCTCGATCCGCGGCAACGCCGGATGCCGGTCCAGGTCGGTGACCTGCCGCTGCGCTCGCCGTCCGGCATGCAGGTCCGACTGCGTGATGTCGCCGACATCCGGATGACCGCGGGCCGCTACAAGATCCTGCATGCGGGCGGCAAGCGCCTGCAGACCGTGACCGCCAATGTCGATGACCGCGATATCGGCGAGTTCTTCGACGACGTGCGGCGCGTGCTGAACGAGCGCGTGAAGCTGTCGCCCGGCAACTACCTCGTCGTCACCGGCGAGGCCGAGGCCGCGATCGAAGCCCGCCAGCGTCTGCTGTTCCATTCACTGCTGGCCGGATTCGGCGTGTTCGTGCTGCTCTATCTGGCGTTCAACAATCTGCGCAATCTCGCGCTCACGTTCCTGAACCTGCCGTTTGCGCTGGTGGGGGGCGTGATCGCCGTGCTGTTCCACGGCGGATGGATGACCCTCGGTTCGCTCGTGGGCTTCGTCACGCTGTTCGGCATCACGTTGCGCAACGCGATCATGCTGGTGTCGCACTATCAGCACCTGGTCGATGTCGAAGGCGCACCGTGGAACACCGAGACCATGCTGCGGGGCGCGGCGGAGCGCCTGCCGTCGATCCTGATGACGGCGCTGGTCACGTCGCTCGGTCTGCTGCCCCTGGCACTGGGAACGGGGCAGCCCGGTCGCGAGATCGAAGGGCCGATGGCCACGATCATCGTCGGCGGTCTCGTCACATCCACGGTGCTCAACCTGCTGGTGCTGCCGACGGTGCTGCTGCGCTTCGGCAGTTTCGGCCGGTCCTCGAGGAGTGAGTCTGCAGCGTCGGCGTGATCGTTCAGCGCGTCTACGCGTTCGGCATTGCTTCGATGACCGGTCAGAGCAGCGCCGTGTCGAGAAACAGCATGGCCGAAAAGCCGACGAACAGCGCCGCGGTCGCGCCGCGCTCGAAACCGCTGCGGTGGGTCTCGGGGATCACCTCGCCGCTGATCACGAACAACATCGCGCCCGCCGCGAAGCCGAGCGCCCACGGCAGCAACGAGGCAGACAGCACGACGAAGCCGGCCCCGGCCAATCCGCCGAAGGTTTCCAGCACGCCGGTGGCCGCGGCGAGCCAGAACGCCTGTGCGCGACCGTAACCGGCGGCCATGAGTCCGACGGCGACGGCGAGTCCCTCGGGCAGATTCTGCAGACCGATCCCCAGCGTCACGCCGAGACCGATCTTCAGATCGCCGCTGCCGGCGCCGATGCCGACCGCCATGCCTTCGGGCACGTTATGCAGCGCGATGGCGATCACGAACATCCAGATCCGCGTCAGCCGTCCGGTCCGGTCGCTCTCGCAGCCTTTGCAGAAATGTTCGTGCGGAACGAACCGGTGGATGAGCCACAGCATCAGGCCGCCGGCGCCGAGCGCCGCGATCATCCCCAGCGTTGCCCATCGACGATCGGTGATCTGCACCTCGGCCGCGGCGAGCCCCGGCAGCAGCAGCGAGAACACGGTGGCCGCCAGCATCACGCCCGCCGCGAACGACAGCAACAGATTCGATGCGCGATCCGACAGGCCGCGCAGGAACAACATCGGCAAGGCTCCGGCTGCGGTCGCCAGCGTGCCCGCCACGAAACTCGCGAGCAGCGCGGCCAGGAACGGCGATCGGGAGACGAAGAGTTCGAGGTCGGTCATGCCGACGCTCCGGGTCTGGAATTCGATGGGGACGCCCCGAGTATAGGGATATCGCCGTGCCCGACCGATGTTTTGTCCCTATGGCGTCGATAGGAACAATCATTCGCCGTCGGGTTGCGTTCGACGTCGACCGGACCTATCTTCGACTGAACGTGATTTCAATCCAGGAGCGAGTGTCATGGCCACTGTAGAACTGACCGCGGCGAATTTCGAAACCGTGGTGACCGGCAATCCGATCGTGATTGTCGATTTCTGGGCGCCGTGGTGCGGTCCGTGCCGTGGCTTCGCGCCTGTGTTCGAAGCGGCGTCGGAGAAGCACGCCGATGTCGTGTTCGCGAAAGTCAACACCGATGAAGAGCAGGAGCTCGCCGGCAATTTCCAGATTCGCTCGATTCCGACGTTGATGGTGTTCCGCGAGAACGTGATCCTGTACTCGCAGCCCGGTGCGCTGATGGGCTCGCAGTTCGAGAAGCTGGTCGACGAGGTGAAGTCCATCGACATGGCCGAGGTGCACAAGGAAATGGCGGAGCGGGCCGAAGGCTGAGCCTGACAACCGCGATGGCCGTGACGCTGCGTTCCCAGGCGGAGCTCGATCGGTTGCTGGCCGCGGGTGGGCTGCTCGCCATCGATTTCGCGGATGCCGCCGACGCGGCGAAGCGGTTCTCGGAGCGCTTCGATGCAGTGGCGATGCGATTTGTCGATTCGGGCGCTTTCGTTCGCGCCGCACTTCCCGACGCGGCGCCGTTGGCGGCGTTGTTCGGTATCGAGTCCGCCCCGGCTTTGGTGGTGTTCCGCGATGGCGTCGGGCTCTACGCCGGCCCGGCGCCTGCCTCAGCGCCCGAGCTCGAAGCGCTGCTGCGTCGCGCGTCGTCATTGGACATGGCGGTCGTGCATCGCGAGATCGCCGAGCGGCACGCGGCCGAGTCCGCGCTCGCGCTGCGCCGGGTCTGCCCCACGGCGCGGCGCGGCAACCTTTCCTGAAGTTCAGCGCAGCAGTTCAGCCCGGATGCCCGG